>JABAAW010000005.1:0-22593 GCA_014238535.1 Alphaproteobacteria bacterium | reverse complement strand
CAAGGGGAAAAATAGGTAGTTCGCTCGGAAAATAATCGCTCACGCACGCTCCATTTTTGCGAAATCGAAGACTATCGCTTCATGTTCTTCTTGTTTCAGAAAAGACAGCAGGTCGCTACCTGCAAGTGCTATGCTGCGGTCGTTACGCATCGGATGTGCGTTGAAGCAGGGGCTATTAGCAATCGTTTTATCTATAACTATTTGCACCTTTTGTTGTACATCACACATTACTGCAAAGGGGTTGACTGAGCCTGCAGTGACACCTAGCAAGTCTAGCAACTCGTCCTTGTTTGCAAATGATAACCTACCAGTGATGCCAAGGCTATTCGTATTAGTTTTGCCCAGCTCTTTTAGGTTCAGTGGAAGTTGTCCGGGCAGACAGATAAGGAAAAAGCGGTGCTTGCTATCCCTAAGAAATAGGTTGCGTATGCTCAAACCAGAAACAAAATTAGTGATCTTCTTCGATTCATCGACGGTAAAAACTGGCGGATGTTCAAAGTATTCGTAGGCTATTCCTTTTTTAACCAACCTATCATATAGGCGCATCTCTAATATGTTGTCAGTCGTTATCGCAATTTCACTCGTATTCTTGTGTCTAAAATTAACATCTGTAACATCTAGGTTTGTCATCTAACTCGTAGGTGGTGCTGTTTCGCGTAAAGATGGGCGTGTAGAAAATGATTGATGCCATGTCGCCAGCTCCGCATGCTGTTCGCGCCAATTATACTCACTATAGCGCAAAGAAGCATACTCGAGTGCAGTCGCCAAACTCAAAGTTCCCAACGAAAAACCATGTTCTGCAAGCGGTTGTTGTGCAAACCACGCACAAGCAGTTTTAATACTTGTCTCTTGTCGTTGTTGCCAGTCTGCTGAACGCCGTGCCTCGTCGCGTTTAAGCTCTAGAAAGCGTAACACGCAAGCATCGGTAAGTCCGTCTGCTGCAGCTTGCCACAATTGCGCCTGTTGTGCTCTATCTGCTTCCGTTGGTAGTAACAAACCCTGCTTATCATTGTTTGCTAGGCTTTGCAAATACGCGCAGATGATAGGCGAGTCGAATAGCACTTTGCCATCCTCCAAAACTAGCGACGGAATCTTACCCAATGGGTTGACCGAACGATATGCAGATACCGAATCGCTCCAAACGTTCATTGCGATGCGTTCGACTTTATCTGCTAGTTTTAATTCTATCAAAGAAGCAGTGACCTTGCGCACATATGGCGAGGTAGGAGAGTAGTAAAGTTTCATCATGTTTTTTGTAATTTATCCTCTGTCGTAACGATGATAGGGTTTAGGCTTGTCTAATGTTATCTGTTATCCATCCTGCGTGCTGTAGTGCATCAATAAGGGGTTTTTCATCCCAGCGTACGCAACGCGGCGAGGAAGATAGTTTTTCCAATGAAGGATGCGCTTGCGCTGCGAAAATATGTCCGACAAAAGGCAGCGTTTCGCAATTATTTAATGCACCGAGCATGACGCTCAGGCAATGATCGCTCGCATCAATAGCATTGCCGTCTTCGTTCCTTTGGCGTTGGTAGAAGAGTAGTGAACCGCAACGAGAACAAAATCCTCGTTGTGCCCATTCAGAGGAAGTATACCAAACTAGCGTCTCACTCTTGCTATAAGAAAGCGTGCTGCTCTTTATTTTTGTTGCGATTACGAAAGAGCCACTAGTCTTTCGGCATTGCTCGCAATGGCAGGCGATTAAAGGGCGAAGTTTTGTGCCTTCCTTGATTGTAAAACTTACCCCGCCGCAAAGGCAACCGCCAGTAAGTGCGGTTTGCTCTGTAGGGGAGGATTCGGAAGGTGATGAGAGCGTAGAAAGCATAGGCGTTTAGTAATCTTGTTAAAAAATATCTTTGCGTCTGCGAATCTCTGCAAAAGATTCAACCCCTGCTGTTTTGCTTATGCCATTGGCTTTTAGAAAGTCACTGTCGTCTGCTAGTAAGAAGGGATTAGCGCAGATCTCGTCGCCAATTCTTGTTGGCAAGCCTACGCCTAAGACTGGTTGTTTGTTGTCTCGCGCATCTTTGCGGGTGGTCTCAAGTTTTGTAATGGTATCAATACCTTCCCTACCTAAGCCCTTAAGGCTATTAATAAATTTTAGGTTTGCAGTCGTGTAGTCGTGACCACTACAGACTAATGTTTGTGGTGGTAGGTTACGGAGTTTTTTGAGTGAAGACCACATTTCTTGTGCCGTGCCGTCGAACAAACGTCCGCAACCTAAGGTGAATAGCACATCGCCGCAGAATAGTGCTTCGAGAGCTGGGAAAAACAATGAGATGTGATTAAAAGCATGCCCAGGCGTATCGATAACCTCCATCTGATAACCGCAAACATCTAGTTTGTCACCACCTGCTAGCGTCTTGTGTGTAGGTGAGATGGTGTCTTGCGGTGCCCATACCTCCGCACCAGTGTCTGCGCTCAACTCTGCCACACCGCCTATATGGTCGAAGTGGTAGTGCGTGACCAAGATATGTGTCAGGTGCAAGCCTCTTTCTGTAATTACCTGTTTAACTGCTTTGCTTTCGCCAGGGTCGACGACTAATGCGTTCTGTTTCGCATCGGCAACTAGCCAAGAAAAGTTGTCGGTTAAACAATGAATTGCAAAAGGATAGGTCACTAGTAATAAATAAGTAAGTTATAAGTGCAAAAAGCAACTATATTTTCTTGTAGCTATGATAGGAGTTTTTGTTTTATTGCGAAAGTGTGTAATTGTACAATTTAGGTATTTTTTGTTAATTTTCTTTGTTTGCTAGTTGTTTTGTTTGCTAGTTGTACTGAGTGTTTGAGCACGCTGTAAAACGTTTCTAAACATGTCTTTTGTTAACAGACCACTCGAAGTATTGCGCCGAGAACAGTGGTAGGAATCGATCAATGTCTTTCCTTGCGCTAATCGGTGCTCCCCGCCATGCCGAAATTGAAAATGAGAATAGGGCCTTAGTTCGAATAAGTCTAGCATGGCACGATGCGCGACTTGCCCCAATGCAAGAAATACATGAGCGCGGCTATGTTCGATATCGCTTTTGAAAAAATCACGACAAGCTAATATCTCTTCGCGTGTCGGTATGTTTTCAGGTGGCACGCAACGCAGCACATTGACTATACGACAGCCTAGAAGCATTAGGTTATCTTTGCCATCGCGTTTGTAATTCCCTTTGGCGAGACGCAACTCGAGCATGGTAGAAAATAATAAATCTCCAGCTCCATCGCCGGTAAATGGTCTGCCAGTTCTATTCGCACCACTAAGTCCAGGGGCGAGACCGATGATCACAAGCCGCGCTCGTGGTTGCCCAAAGGAAGGCACCGGTGCATTGTGCCAATCTGGATATGCTACACGGTTATCCAGACGAAAATTCTTCAAGCGCGGGCATAACGCGCAATCGCTGTTAGGTATTTCTATATTAATTTATCTTGTAGGGTTTACTACTTCTAGGAATCGTCCCCATGCTCCCCCTCTGGTGCGCTAGTATAAGGGTTACTACCGCCAGTGCGCGTGATATACTCGCGTAAATCGCTTAAGTCGTAATACTCGTCAACTTGCCGCCTTAGATCATCTGACACCATAGGTGGAGTGGTTTTTAGCGTGCTGATCAGGCTAACCCTAACGCCAAGTTGCTGAACAACCTGCACGAGTCTACGAAAATCTCCATCACCAGATAGTAGCAGTATATGGTCAACAGAAGGTGCTATGCGCATCATATCGATAGCTAATTCCATGTCCATATTACCCTTTATTTTACGCCTGCCATGCATATCCGTATATTCTTTAGTAGGTTTGGTGATTACGCTGTAGCCGTTGTAGTCGAGCCAATCGACTAATGGGCGTAATGGCGAGAATCTCTCGTCGGTGTTTTCTTCAAAAATAGCAGTGTAATAATATGCGCGCACCAAGCGTCCTCTTTTACGGAAGAAATTTAATAGTTTCCCGTAATCAATGTCGAAGCCCAAAGTTTTAACCGATGCGTACAAATTTGCACCATCTATGAATACCGCCAGTTTTTCTCCATCTACGACTCGCCTGTTAAAAGGATCAGTATAAACATTATCAACTTTGCTCATCTTTATCTCCATTAATTACTTTTGTATATGGGGCTATAGGAACTCTATGCTATCCTAACGCAAGAAAATGTTTTTGTGTTTTTTTTGTGGTTAATTATAGCCAAGGATAACTAATGATATGAGTCTTGTTGGCAATGGTAAAAATAAGTCTACTCCGTTGATGCCGAAAGCAACCGCTGTATGGTTGATAGAAAATACAACGCTGACATTCGCTCAAATAGCGGATTTCTGCGCACTACATCCACTAGAGGTGCAATCGATAGCTGATGGAGAAACCGTAGCAGGTATATCTGGAGTCGACCCCGTACGCAATCGACAAATAACTCAAAAAGAGCTAGACCGATGTATTGCTGACAAAAATGCTCGCTTGGTGCTTCTAGAAACTGCGTTGCCTACCCCGCAAAAGCTCGTGCACGGGGCAAGGTACACGCCGCTAGTCAAACGAGTAGCAAAGCCAGATGCTATTCTATGGTGTTTGAAAAACTACCCCGATCTATCCGATTCTCAAATTATTCGCTTGATAGGTACAACTAAAACTATGATAGTTTCGATAAAAAACCGTTCGCATTGGAATATGCGTAACCTGCAACCCCGAAATCCAGCTGATTTGGGGCTTTGCACATATACTGAACTACAGAGTGCTGTCGAAAAGGCAGAACTCATCAAAGGACGAGAGCGCGCAGAAAAATCTCGTCTTGCGCGTGCAGAAGCGCAAAAAACAGACTGATGTATACAGCACAGTAAAGAGTGGTAGAATCGAGCGATGGCAGATTCAACATATACGCGAACGAAAGCTTGGGTGTTTGATGTAGACAACACTCTATACCCTCATCATTGCAACTTATTTGAACAAATCGATAAATTGATGACGCGATTCATAGCGAGTAGACTAAATCTATCTAAAAATGACGCGCTGGCTCTACAGAAAGGTTTGTTGTCAGACTACGCTACAACTCTACAAGGCTTGGTTAGCCTGCATGGCGTTAATCAAGATGACTTTTTGGCATTTGTCCACGACATCGATTATACATGCATTCCAGCAAACAAGCGCCTAGCAAAGGTACTGAAAAACCTACCGGGGCGCAAAATCATATTCACTAACGCTACGAGTGCGCACGCCGAGTGTGTTCTCGAAAAACTGCAAGTACCTCGTGCAATCTTTGATCACTGTCTCGACATCAAGGCGATGAATTTCCAACCGAAGCCTCAGGCGCAAAGCTACCGTGCTTTATTGCAGCATTGTCAGGTGCAAGACCCAGCACAGGTAGTGATGTTCGACGATTTAGCGTGCAATCTAAAAACCGCGCACGAAATGGGAATCGCTACCGTCCTAATAGAAACGCCATCGAATTTCGGACGTTTCGAGGGCGATGAAAGATATATCGATTGCGTTACTAACGATGTAGAAAGTTTCTTGGAAGAGAACCTATAGCTGTGTTTGTGGATAACGCATAAATTAAAGCAATCACAGCAATTTTTGTGCGCGTAATAGTTGGCGAGTCTCGAATAGAGGTAAGCCCACGATTGAACTGTAAGAGCCGTCGAACGAGCGTACGAATCCTTCTGCTAAACCTTGTATTCGATAGCCACCAGCACTATCGCGCCATTCTTCTGTTGCTATGTATTCTTCTATCTCTTCGTTCGTCAGACGCTTGAATGAAACTCGGGTTATGTTGACTCGTAGTTGCAAACTAGGACGTGCGCCGGAAGAGTCGTCAGAGGGAGAAATACTGCGTAATGCCACCCCTGTCCAAACTTGGTGACGCCTACCGCTTAGCATGCGCAAGAAGTTGTTTGCTTGCTGTGCGTCTAGCGGCTTGCCCAAGTGATGGCGCGAGCACAAGACAATGGTATCAGCCGCCAGTACATGACTTAAGGGAGGAACTGGCCGTAGCGAAGGAGTTGTAGTGAGGGGTACGATAATTTGCTTGCTTGCTGCCTCCGCCTTCATCTGTGCTAGGCGTACAACTAGACTTCGCGAAGCTTCTCCTCTGTTCGGCTTCTCGTCGATGTCAACAGGTAAAACGCTCGATGGCACAACACCAAGACGCGCTAGTAAGGCTAGTCGTTGGGGGGAGCGCGATGCCAAAACAAGAGGTATTCTACGCAAGTTTACCATCGAGAATTCAATCTATAACCGTAAGTACAGCATTGCTATTAAAGTAAATAAACGGCGAGCGGTTGGATGGTCACTCTCAATTTTGCCCGCAAGCTGCTCTAGTAGTAGAACTGCGCCTTCATCGTGAATTCCTCTTCGTGCCATATCGATAGTTTCTATGGTGGTAGGTGAATGTTTTTTAACAGCATCGAAGTAGCTTTCACATATTTGGAAGTAATCTCGTACAATGCGCCGAAAAGGAACGAGTGAAATAATTATTTCTCCCTGCTGCTTGTTTGTTTCGTCTGATATCTTAAAGTAAAGACGGCTTTCGACAATGCGCAAGCAAAGTTTATAAGGTCCCTGCCAATGCTTTTTCTTCTCTGAAGAATCTATTGGGAAAATAGGACAAGGGTGAAATAAATTTTGTGCTATCAAATCATATATTGCAATTGCACGCTCTCGCTCAACGAGCGGGCTACGCACGCCTATGCTTTGCTCGTCGAATGAAATATCGCTGATGCGATGCTCGTTTTGTTCATTCATTGCGAGCAGGGTTCCCTCTTTTAGAAAATTTTTTACAGAGACTTTCACTGGATTTTAGTTGACGCATCTGTAACGAACGCGCGTGTCCCTCCAACCCCTCGGCACGCGCAAGGGTTATCGCATGGGGAGCGAGAGCACGGCAAGCGACGTCTGTCGCTTCAATGATATTTGTACGTTTCGTAAAATTCTCGACTCCCAAACCGGACGCAAAGCGTGCGTTACGTGCTGTTGGGAGAACATGGTTAGGTCCAGCAATATAATCACCGAGTGCCTCGGGGGCATACGCACCAATGAATATTGCTCCAGCATTATTTATCTGTTTTGCAATCTTGCGGGCACCTCTTGCAACAATTTGCACATGTTCAGGGGCGAATAAATCGATGATTGTCGGTGCCTCGTTCAATAAATTTTCTACCAACAAGCATAAACCGTTTTGATACCAGCTCTTTTCGGCAATTGCTTTGCGTGGTAGCAGAGGGAGTTGTTTGTTGATCGATTGATTAACTCCTGCAATAAGGTTTTCGTTATCGCTTATCAGTATGGAATTTGCGAGCATGTCGTGCTCCGCTTGTGCTAATAAGTCTGCCGCTACCCACGCAGGAGATGCTGTATTGTCGGCGATTATTAGTACCTCTGACGGTCCTGCGATTGTATCGATGCCTACTCTTCCGAATAACTGTCGCTTGGCAGCGTTCACCCATGCATTGCCAGGACCTACGATCAGGTCGACTGCTTTGATCGTCTCGGTTCCTAACGCGAGTGCAGCGATGGCTTGCGCACCACCTATAGGGTAGACCTCGTCTATTTCAAGCAATTGTAATGTTGCTGCTAGTAACGGGGACAAATTTCTTTGGCTGAGCGGTGTTGCAACAGCAATTCTCTTAACACCTGCTATGCGCGCAGGGATACCCGTCATAAGCAAGGAACTAGGGTAGGAATTATGTCCTCCAGGTACATACAATCCAACATCGCTAATCGCCTTGACGCGTGAATCTAGTCGCATGCCGTTTCTCTCGCGTAGCGAGTAGTGTGCTAAGCCATGCTGCCTACCTTGCTGTTTGTGGAAAGTACGTATACGCCGCGCAGCTATGCGTAAAGCTCGTAACTCGTCACTCGTTGCCATTTTTGCAGCGCGTTCTATTTCGGAATTTGGCAGGCGTAGTGAAAGAGGCAAAACTTGGCATCCCTCGATCTGAGGCGTCCCAGTAGACGCGACTATGCCGTCCCACTTTTCTGCGAAAAAACGCACAGCACTATCGCCATTCTTTTCGATGCGTGAGATTATAGTTGCAACTGTTTCCTCGCAGCAATTTGTGGTGTCTCCTGCGCCACCGAATTGTTGCGCATTTTTAGCACTAGCGATCTCCTGCAATCTTGTAGCGCAGGTAGAGTCTAGAGAGGAAAGGTATTCAGCCACTTTTATCAGTCGTAATTTTCATTCAAGATTTTCTTTTTCAAAACGCGCAATCCATGCCTCGATGGGTTTAGGTCGTAGTTTCATCGCCATTCGGTTGACGATCAAAAGGCAGGTGCTATGCGTGATCGTATCGACGACCTCTAGTCCATTTTCTCGCAATGTTTGACCGCTATCGACTAAATCTACTATATGGCTAGACAAGCCAAGCGATGGAGCTAGCTCAACCGAGCCATGTAATTTAATGCATTCGGCTTGCCTGCCACGCTTTGCAAAGTAAGATTTTGTGCAGTTCGGATACTTCGTGGCAACTCGGATATGTTGGTTCTTGCTCTCGTGGATGCTCTTCGTGCCGAGCGGTGCTGCCAAGCATAATCGGCATGCACCTAAACCTAAATCCAAAGGTATGTACAGGTCTTGCTCGCCTTCCTCTTGCAATACATCGCGTCCGACTATCCCTATGTCTGCTGCCCCTAAAACTACAAATGTAGGAACGTCGAACGAGCGAACGCGCATGGTATTAAGATTTTTGTTCTTATTCGGAAGTACTAGCTTGCGAGCTGTCTCAAAATCATCAGAGTGGGGGATGCCCAAGCGTAGTAGTAATGGAGACAAAGCCTTCTCGATCCGCCCGCGTGGTAGCGCTAGTAGCGGGGCACAAGGTAATTTGTGTGTAGAACAATTTGGCACAAAACCGCCTAGTATTGACTTATTGGCAAAAGAGCGTTAGAAAAAAAGAAACGTTCGCCATTGGCGCAATGAGTGGTAAAGGTATTCACAACGAAAATTATCCGATGCTTCGTTATAGATATCGTGTGCGCTAGTGCTTTGTTGCTTGATGGCATCTTTTTGTTACTCTTCGTTAGTTTTTAAGTGAACCTTTGGTGGGTCCTAGCTTATATTAATGTGAGCAATAATAAATAATAGGTTATAAAACTTACTATGAAACTGACAACAATAATCGTTGCTTGTACTTATAGATACAAGCGTAAGGTATTATAATGGCGAATAGCCCGTCCGCACGCAAGCGCATACGCCAGACCATTCGGCGCACCGAGCGCAATGTCGCGCGCCGTAGCCGTGCGCGTAACTATGTGCGAATCTTTGAAGAAACCTTACGCGGAACAGTCTCGCCAAAAACTGTAGCAAAAAATTCTATGAAAGACAGCGTAAAAGGTGGTTCTGGTAACAAGATAACAGAAGCTTCTTCGGGATCCGTAGCAGAGCATTTTCGAGTTGCCATGTCAGAGCTGCATCGCGCAGCTCAAAAGGGAGCCTTGCACCGTAAGGCTGTCTCGCGTAAAATATCGCGTCTTGCTCGTAGCATCGTGCGAAAGCAATCTGAGGTGCCTGAAACACAAGAGCCCAGTAAAGCGCGGATATCTATCAAAGCAAGCCAAAAATTTAAGCGAGTGAAGGTAGATAATAGTGACAAAAAAAAATAGCATTAGGTTAAGTAGCGCGGATGCTGTTGCTACCCTACAAACTGACAAGCGAAAGCGGCTGGAGTCGCAATAACAGGGCGGCAAATTTGGCATCGGATGTGCCTTGTACAGATCGTGAACGAAGAGCAACCAATGTTATCAGCGTTTACTGTAATCTTGCGCCTCTTTTGTGCCGTGTTTAGCTTATTGTCTATACTGTTGCGTAGTGTATTTTTGCGGTTACATACAGTACGCATTATAGCTGTGCTTCTTGCGTTGACCTTATTACCAATAACAGGATGTGGCAAAAAGGAAAAAATAGAGAACTCGCGAGATTTGTTTCAGGTTAGCAATAGCGATAAAGTTCTAGACCCTCGTTTTTCTATCTTCCTCTCGAAAGCATACTTCGCGGTTGCATCACGGCGAGATGCGACTAATCGTATCAAACTTATCAAAAAGGGACGCCGTGCTGAGCGTGGTGATGTAGTTGCTCCAGAAGTGGTCGAACGCGGCAGGCATTTGTCGCCGAGCGAGGTCGAATGGATACAACAGCAAAGGAAAAGATTAAATGCCTTGCTTGCAACTACTGTTGGCGAAAATACCGCTGTTTATGCAAATGCCGCACTTGCGCAAGCTAATTTCGACTGTTGGTACTTTGAAATGTATAAGAAATCTTCTCTTGCACGCGATTCGCATTGCGGGCTTGACTTGGCGGCAGCTCTAGGGGCAGCAAATACTGGGACTGGCTTCCGAACCTTCGGTAATCTGCCGTCTATCGAAGGGCAAGTAAACGTTGCAAGAAGACAAAGACTGGCAACAGGACAACAGTTTTCTACTTTACAAAAATACTTACAAAAATCAGATGTAGACACTCTTCTTATGTTTTTACAAGAAGATAATCAAGACATGCAAGGTGTAGTAGAGCGTTTGGTCGAGCGGCAGTTAAAAAAGGATAATGAAGGGTCTTCTTTGCCAAGTTGGCGTATCATCTTCAAAGGTAAAAAAAGAAAACTGAGCAAGGATGGCAAAAGAACGGTCAAACAAATTATCGATTGGTACAAGAGGCAGCAGCAATCAGTAACCATACGCATTAAATATTCTGGTATTGACAACGAAAGAGGCGAGACAGTCGTTAGTGCTTTGGTAAAAAAAGGAGTAGGGGAAAGTGCTATTGTACGAGATATTACACCTCGTGAAAATTTAGGCGATTCATCAGTTGGCGAAATAATCGTTCACATACAGCGTTCAGCTCAGCCGTAGCTACTAGGGTGAGTTGAGAATACTTGATGTTATGTCAGTAATGAATGTTGTGCTACGGATGCAACAATTGGCAACAATCCTTGATTTGTTTTTACTGCTAGGGTGCGCGAGAGTAGGCTGGGAGGATGGAGTTTACAATTCCTTGCGCTATAGAAAATTATGGAACGTAATACGAAAATAAGAAGAACTTCAGCGAATGAACCAAATAATAAATAAGGCGGTAAAAGTAGATGCTAGCGATAGGCTACAACAGGGGCAGTATTCTGACACGATAGAGATAATATCAGATACGTTGCCTGTAACCGAAGGGACTATTGCGCGATCAATTAAAATTTCTGGGCGTGGCGTTCACTCTGGAAAAAATGTAACAGTCCAATTGTATCCCGCAGGTGAAGGTAGTGGGATTGTTTTGCGGCGTGTAGATTTAAAAAACGGGCATCGCGATATAGCAGTGCGGTATGATTGCGTCGAACTTAGGAAATTATGTACTAAGGTAGTTAATAGTTTTGGCACAGAAGTTTCCATGGTCGAACATCTTATGTGCGCTCTGTTCATATCCAATATCGATAATGTTTTAGTTGAACTTAACGCGGCAGAACTGCCGATTCTAGATGGTAGTGCAGAGCAATGGCTTGTGCTAATCGAGGATGCTGAAGTTGTGCGGCAAAATCGTGCACGCCGTTACTTGCAAGTCAGAGGTAGCGTTGAGTCTCGGGAAGATGATCGTTTCTGTAGGTTGTTGCCGCACAAGAAAAATGCTCTGGCAGTGGACTTTAGGATCGATTTTTCACACAAGGTGCTTGGACAACAGCACCTTCGGTTGTTTGGAGAGCCACACAAGACATGGCGTTCTGAAATCGCATCTGCGCGGACCTTCGTGTTCAGGAAAGATATAGAAAAATTACGCGAACAGAATTTTGCCCTTGGTGGGTCTTTGGACAATGCGCTAGTGATAGACGACGATGGTGTAGTGAACCCAGAAGGCTTGCGCTTTGAGGATGAGTTTGTTAGGCATAAAATTCTCGATTTGTGTGGCGACCTGTACCTAGCTGGTATGCCGATATTAGGACGCATTGAGGCAAACAAGTCCGGGCATCGTCTTAATAATCGTTTGCTAAAAGCATTGTTTGAAAATAAAAATAATGCGTGGCGCGAGGTGCGGGTAAGGCGTAGCACAGCTCTTGAAGAGTGCCATAATGTTAGTAAGAATCACACAGAGATGGATCAACTCGTAACAATATAATTATGGGGGCTGTGAGATGGGGAGCGAACTATTGTTAGAATGTATGACTCTTGGGCTTGGCGGCCTAGTGCTAACAGCACTAGGCGTGCTAATCAATGCGTGAGGGATTTGATTTGTTCAGGCTCTGGAAAGTATTGTGAGTAGTAATTTTGTCGAAAGGGCGTTCTTTACAATAAGTGCCGAGAATACGGTAGGTTATTTGTCTAGCTGTTTGAGGAATGCGGCTGGGGAGACTCGAACTCCCATGCTGTTACCAGCGGCAGATTTTGCATCCTGCCATGGCTTTCGCCACCCGCGCGTAGCGTGTAACGCGTCGCGCAGTTTGAAGGCTGGACTTTCCCTTCACCGTAAGCGAGTAGCTGATAAAGGCTACTTGGTATATAACAAGTTAGTGTCAAACACCTACTTGTTATATATACCGTGGATGGTTCCGTGCAAGATTCCATCCGAGCATCTATCCACCGCTTGCTGTTAGGCGAGCGCCGTCAAGTCTCTACACCTTCCCTGCATACTGCTATTAGCTATTTTGCAGGGCTTGGCACGGGATTGGCATCGCTGATACGAATATCGTTTAGCGAGAAGCTTTCCCCGTTTTTGACGCTTACTCTTCGCGCGGTTTCCCACGCGAGGACCCAAAAGGCCACACCTACTACGCAAAAATATAAAATAAGCGTAACAATATGGTTCGCGAGTCTGCTGCGTCTACCGATTCCGCCACAGCCGCAACCGCCGTCTCCACTACTAGCACAAGGCGAAAGCTATAGCAAGTTCGATAGTGAACTGGTAAAAGCTATAATTGGTGCGACTACTAATTCGTGTATAACATCTGTTACCAATTTGTGATTACTGCAAATAGCATGAAGTATTAATCTAAAGGCCATGTCCGTATACCTTCCTATAGCTGAACTTTCTGTTAATGTTTTTGTGCTATTGGGGCTTGGCTTGGGGGTAGGGATATTGTCCGGGATGTTTGGTGTTGGGGGCGGCTTTTTGATGACCCCGATGTTGATATTTTTGGGAATTCCGCCTGCGATAGCGGTAGGTACTGAAGCAAATCAAATCCTGGCATCGTCAACCTCTGGCGTATTAGGCTATTGGCGGCGTGGAGGCGTTGATGTGAAAATGGGGCTTTTGCTGATGGCGGGTGGATTGGTCGGCTCAAGTTTTGGTGTACTACTATTTACATTGCTTAAGAATATCGGGCAAATAGACTTTTTCATCAAAATTGTTTATGTTTTGCTACTATTTTCTGTGGCATCAATGATGCTTATCGAGAGCTATTTCGATGGACGTCGTGCGCGTTTGTTATCGAGTGCTGGAAAGCCTTCCGTGCGCGGTGGGAAGAGAAAAAGAAGTAGTTGGACAAGACTTCTTCCTTTTAAAACTCGTTTTCGTACCTCGCGCTTATACACTAGCGCATTATTACCATTGGCAATCGGTAGCGTGGTTGGTGTTCTTGCTGCGATGTTAGGCATTGGTGGTGGATTCGTGATGATCCCGGCTATGATATATATTCTACGGATGCCGCCGCATACAGTCACCGGAACATCACTGTTTCAAATTATTTTCGTAACCGCTAACGCTACTTTTTTACAGGCAGGGTTCAATCACGCAGTCGATATTGTGCTGGCTATGCTATTAGTTGTTGGAGGTGTAGTTGGGGCGCAACTTGGTGTTCGGTGGGGGCAGAAAATTGATGCGATCCATTTTCGACTTTTACTCGCGTTAATAGTGCTTTGCGTATGTTTCAGATTATTTTGGGAGCTGGTTGCAACACCAGGCGAGCTATTGTCGGTAACAGAGCTACGCTAATGTCTACTGTGATGTTGCGTTCCGTATTTCTTTATTTATGCTTGATGTTGTTCTCTTGGTTCAGTTTATCTCCTGCGCGAGTTTATGCAGAGGAGCGAATCGTCGTAGATTTAGCGCGTTATGATGTGCCGATTTCAACTGGCTTTTCTGGCTCGAATCTATTGTTATTTGGGGCTGCTCCTGGTGATGGAGATATTTTGGTTAAGCTTCGCGGTCCGGCTCAGAACTATTTAGTGTTAGAAAAAAAACGTTTTGCAGGATTGTGGTTAAACGGTGAACGAACACGTATCGATTCTGCACCTGCCTTTTTTCATATCTTTACATCAGGAGATGAAGGTGATGATTGGCTTTCCTCATTCGAAAAGGCTAGAAACGACTTTTCTCTAAACGACTTACGAATAAATGTATCGCCCGCTAAATCGCAATTTTATTCTTATAGCAAGAGTCAAAAATTTCGTGATGCCTTTATACGTCGTCAGCGTAATTTAGGTCTTTATGGAGAACGTCCTAAAAGCATCGATAAGCTAGGCAACAACCTATTTCGTGTACTGCTAACTCTACCAGCGGGATTGCCGACTGGAACTTATATCATCGAAACTTTTCTTGTGAGTGAAGGCAAGGTGCTAAGCGCGCAAGCTACACCTTTGTTTGTGCGAAGGTCGGGAAGCGGTGCTGTAGTTTTTAATTTCGCTGAACAATTCAGTTTTCTATACGGCTTTTGTGCTGTGGTCCTAGCTTTGGCTGCAGGTTTCTTAGCAAACCGCTTATTTGTCTGGCGGTAGATTGTTATATATTTTCCATATAGCCTCTGCTGCGCGGGCACTTGGTTTAGGTGTAGGGGGTACTTTCGTTGTATCTACTTCTTGGTTATACGGAAATAGCTTGGACAGTTCTGCCGCAAGTTCTACTCCATCATTTGCTAATAGCGCGCTAGTTTGCTTTGCAATTAGACTAGCGCGTGCGTTTTTTTGGATGAACTCCGGTACTATCAAACGTCCGTGTAAAATGTTGACGAGACCGAAATAACTGAAGTTATATATTATTCTAGACAGTAGGAACGTAATGCTAGAGACGTAGTAGAAAAGAGAATGTGGAATGTGACGAATAGCCAATTCGGCACCGATTGTTCCGCAAGCAGCTATGGCTACATCGCATGCACAAATGGCGTCGTCTTTCTCGGCAGGGTCAAGCACAATTTGCACGGGAGGGTTATTCTCTCGCAGTAGTGGTTTTAGTAATGGTAGAAGACGAGGCAAGCTGGTTGTTATAAACCTTGGCTCTGGGAGGTTTTTGCTCCTTAATTCACCGCATAGCATGCGTGCGCTATCCAATAGCAAAGGTGTGAATTTTCTAACTTCTTTGCCTCGGCTTCCAAAAAACAAACCTATGATCGTCTCTTTTTTACTGTAAAGATGTTTACTTCTAAATTTGAAGCCATTGCCGCGCGGTTGTTGATCATCAAATATAGGGTGTCCCACATATATCGTTTGTGCCCGTGCCCTCTTTACTTTTTGGAAATATGGTGGTTCGAAAGGAAATAGCGTTAGAATCGCATCGTAGCATCGTGCGAAACTCTTTGCTCGCCATGGTCGAGACAACCAAACAGAAGGTGCTATGTAATGTACCTTGAATCCTACCTTCTTTCCCAACCCCCTCGCCACGATATAAGAGCATATCGACATATCAACGCTGATAAATATATCTGCATCCAAGCGTCGTAGAGTGCGGATAGTTTGCCATAAACGGCGTATAAGAAGTGGCAAGTTAGTAATCAGCTCTGTTACGCCAATTGTTGAAAAATCTCTGATATCGAAAATACTTTTAAGACCCAATGCAGCTAGAGTATCACCGCCAACTCCATATAACTCTGCATCTGGTATTTTTTTTATCAGTTCGCGCGCCACCTCTGCGACCAATCGGTCTGCGGAAGGTTCGGCTGCAAAGAACGCTATTTTTGTCATTTAGAAGAGGCTGCGATCCCGCATATAAAAATTGAATGTTTGTTGGCTGCTGCTATTGTAGCATCTGGTGGGATGAGTAGGGCACCTTGGCACTCAATAGCGATACCTCGCAAACCTGCTTTAGTTACCATTCGTACCGTTTTAACCCCGATAGCCGGTAAGTCGAGGTCTCTTCTCTGTCCTATCTTTGGTAGTTTGACTAACACTCCTCCGCTTATAGCTCGTTGCTTTTTAAGTCTAGCTACACTTTGTAGTAATGCATCCGTGCCCTCTAGCGTTTCTATACCCAACACTAACCCTGAATTGACGACAATGCTTTGCCCAATGTCTAGTGGTGCTAGTAAATCAAGCACTCGTTTGGCAAGTTGTATGTCGCGTTTCTCACTAGAAGATACGCTAACCGTACCTAGCAAACCATGACGCTGTGGTGTTAGTGCAGGGCAAAATTCTTGCGGAGCGACTACGCGTATCGCGAATAATTTGAGTATCCATGCGATTCGTCGCATTGCTCGATCATCACCGAAGCGTGCGATTAACCTTCTTGTAATGAATGCAAGCAGAATGTTTTTGCTAGTTCTTTCAGCTTCGTGTTTTGCGGTGCTACGCGTGTATTTTCCAGCAAAGATTACACGGCGTATGCTATTTGCGTGTGCTAACCGCAACGCAGCCCAAGGGGTTTTAGGGAAGAGGACTTGGCAACCAAAAAAGGATTTTACACTCGCTTGCCTCTTATGCGGTAGCATTATGATTAGGGGTACTTCGCCACGCGCAAGGCAAGCCCGAGTGATTAAATGTGCAAGTGCTCCTTCACCGGCGATGATCGCAATGCTTGCCTTGCCTTGTCTTGCCCGAGCCGGTTTAGGTAACGATCTTAGTGAGGGTTGTTTTATGTGCAGTCTATGTTGCAGTTTGCTCATTTATGTAACGAGATTTGCTGATTTCGGGGTATGGGGTAAGCCATGGGTAGCGATGTTTTTCACTGACGAATTCGCAAATCTTCTCCACATCTATGCATCCTTTGAACTCTGCTTTGATACCTTGTGTACGCTTATCGAGAGCGCCTTTTTTTTCCTCTAACCTTTTATAAAATTTTTTTAATATTGCAATATCATCGCTCTTTGCACCACGCATCAACAAACCTCGTATATTAATCCCTCGCAAGCAGTGTTGAGTTGCAACTACCATTGGTGGCACATCAAACCTCAGATCGCTTCCTGCGATTACGTAGCTATCGCATCCAATTTTTATAAAAGGTTGTGTAGCGCATTTCCCTAGCAGAACAGTGCGTGCACCGATGTATGTGTGTCCAGACAATCCGCAATAGGCACCTAGAATCGCATCATCACCGATGTAGCAGTCATGGGCGATGTGTGACTTGTTCATAATATAGCAACCTTTACCAATCATCGTAATCCCGCCACCTTTTTTTGTGCCGCGATTTATTGTAACATGCTCTCGTATTATAGAATTTTCACCGATGACTAGTCGGCTACCATCGCCTTGATCACCGATATGCTCAGGTTTGCTACCTAATGTGGTAAAGGATAATATCTCGCAGCCAGCGCCTATTTCAGTTTTACCTATTATTGACACGAACGGTGCTATAGAGACATTTGCGCCTATTACTACTTCTTCGCTGACATTGACCCACGCACCAATCTTTGCTGAAGAATCGACTCGCGCTTTGTCATGTATCTGCGCTCTACTGTCTACCGGCATGCTTTCTGTCGTAAGGGTTGTTGGCAATCGGGCCTTGTAATATACCTATTAATCAATTCTTAGTCATCCCCAGCATTGCCATTACTTGCCCTTCGGCAACGATTTTGCCATCTACTTTCGCCTCGCCTTTACAGCACCATAGTAGGTTGCCATCGTGTACTCGTTCGTGCGTTTTTACAATATGAATCTCTAGCAAACAACCAGGCAAAACAGGATTACGAAATCGTGCACGGTCTATACCCACAAAATAGATATTACTATTTCTTAGGCTAGTTTCGTTCGAGACGCTGTATACGATACTAGCGACTTGCGCCATCGCTTCTAAAATCAGCACGCCGGGAAAAATTGGTTTTTCAGGAAAATGACCTTGAAACCATGGATCGCCGAGCGATATGGCCTTTATGCCTACCCCTGAGTGTGAAGCAAAAATTTGTTCAACCCGATCAACTAGCAAAAATGGGAAGCGGTGCGGCAAGATGCGCATAACATCATTAGAATCTTGATCTTTAAGTCTATGCTTTTCTGTAGTGTTGGGGTTTTTAGAATAATTATCGCTCATGTGAATTTTTTGTAGATTTTTTATCACTGTTAAATTAATTGGTTACCATACTATCGATTTTTTTACGCCGATGCAATTCTTCACGTAGGGGTATAGCTGGATTCCCAAAGAATATTTTACCATCGCCCTGCAAGTTGTGTTTAACGGTTGAGCCATTCATCAGTTGCACTCCTTCACTTAGTGTTACGTTTGGCCAAAACGAACATTGACCGCCGATGCCTACTCGGTCTTTGAGCGTTACATTTTGCGCGGTTTCCATTGCAGCCCCTGTAGTTACGTATCGTCCTATTCGTGTCGAGCCCGACAGAGCGCAACGAGACGATATGATCGTATAATCGCCTATCTCGCAGTTATGTGCGATTAAACTCTTGCACCCGATGCGAACATGTTTGCCTATAGTTGTATCGTCTAATGTCCCGCGTCCGATTGTTGTTGCCATGAAGATTTGACTCGCCTTTCCGATGACTACTTTTCCTAATTGCGGAAAATTATATGGCACGTTTTCTTTATCACGCATTATACCGAAGTCTTGCCCGCCAATTAAACAATCTTCATGTACTGTGACCTCATCTTCTATTTTGCTATGTGCGATGAATGCGCGTGCGGCTATATGGCATCTTTCACCGATTCTGACGTCTTTTTCTAACACGCAGTGGCTTTTGATCCTTGTTCCTGCCCCGATATGAACGCCTTCAGCGATTACACTATATGCACCAATCTGTAAGGGTTTATGCAAGTGCACTCCATTGGCGATGATCGCGCTCGGGTGGATGTAGTGATCTATCGGCTCGTCATAAGCACCGAGAATACGCTGGATGATCATACACCAAACTTGTTTTGGCTCTTGCGTCTCTATCAGCAAAGCCTTTGTTCCTCTTGCGCGTGCCAACCTTGCGTGGTCTGGAGAGAGTAAGCATAGGACGTTGGGCGGCAACTTTAATAATTCTTTTAGACGTCTGGGTTCAGACAAAAAACACAAGTCTCCAGCACCGCGTGCGTTGGTCAGAGTAACCAGCTTACGAACTTGTAAACTATCACATTTACTTGGCAATCGGCACCCTAGCCCCGCAAGGAGGCGCTCAAGAGACCATTGTTGGTTAGTCGAAGAAGAGCATAAGTCCACGGAAATTTATGGCTATGTTCTTTGTCTATTATAATAGTTATAGTTATTTCGAAGGTAACTTCTTCACTTGTTTGTTGATTAGGTCTGTAACCTCTTGTGTTATATCGAAGCTTTTTTCTTGGTATACGACCATAGCAGCGTTTAAGATTAAGGTTAACTCGCGCTTGCGTCCAATTTCACTTGTTGCATCGTCTATGCCTTTGTTGAGAGCTCGTTCAGCCTTCTGCACGCGTTGGTCTAATGAAAGTTTTTCACCGCTAAGTTCCTTATTGTAGCTTGTTTGCTTTTTTTGCAACTCTTGTTGTTTTGCCTTAAGATCGGCTGGCGTCAAATCGTTTTTCTTTTCGACCAGCGAGCGTCCCAGATCAGCAAGTTCTGCTTCGTACTTTCGTACTTTTTTCTGAAAAGTTTTTACGTCGCTATCTAGTTTTTTTTGAAAATCTTTCCAGGCTTTTGCTCCACTTGCTACTTTCGCTTTGTCTACGACTGCTATGCTAGTCTGTTGCGCTTTAGCTATTGGTAATAATACCATTGCTAAAGATAAAAAAGTAAAAGCCGTAAATAGCAAAATTGTAAAATTTTGTGTCAGACGATTCATATTTATTCCTCGTTATTAGATGGTTTTAAAAATTGGTGCCTACATTGAAGAAAAACGCTTCTCCTATGTCATAAGATGTTTTACTAAATGGTCGCGCCCATATAAATTGCAACGGACCTACAGGAGTTTCCCACAATATCCCGCCCCCAGCACTTGCGCGCACCTTGAAATCTTCTTCATAGTTACTACTGGAAGATAAACCGAAAGGCAAGCCTGCTTCTACGAAGATTAGTCCACGAATACCTATTTCTTTGGGAATTCCTATCGAAAAGTTAAAGTCGAGGCTCGTTTTGAACATGTTCTCGTTTCCTAGTGCTATCCCACTTGAATCGCGGGCACCCGTGCCGTATAGGCGGAAGCCTCTTATTTTCGTTCTATATCTTTCGGTTATGCGTAATGGTTTACCCAATGCTGTTATATTGCCAAAGAATGCATTGAATTTTAAAAAGCTGCTTTTATATACAGGAAAGTAGTACAGATATTGTATCTCGGAGTTTAAAAATCGACTTGTTGTACCGAAATCAGCAAGAGTTTCACTCAATCGTAACCATTGTCCGCGATTCGGGTTGTACGGATTGTTTAAGGAGCTATATGTGAAAGCAGAACGGAGTGTTATTTTATGGCAAGGGCAAAGGGCGATATCTGTAAGTGCGACAGATGAGATTGTTGAGTAGTCGACATTCTTGATGGTTTCAAAATTATATCCTAACTGCCAACTGTTGTTCCATCCGCCCCCAATATCAAATGAAATACCAGTGATGACGTCCGTGCCTAATAATCCATAAGCGGTGCTATCTCGTTTTTCTTGATTGGTGATGCCGACGCTAATTAAAGGATTTATTGGTTGTTTACCTAGGTAGCGTTGCGAGTATGTAATACTAGATTTTTGAGTGTTCTCGCTAAATGTTCCACTTAAAACGAAACGTTGTCCTCTGCCGCGAAAGTTATTTTCACTGAATGAAAATTGACCAAAGAAAGCTTCCTGTGTGGAGTACCCTGCACCGGCTTCAATTTTTCCTGTTAATTTTTCTTTGATTATGAAACGTACGATAACTCTTTGTGGGTCTTGGGTTTCTATGATCTCGTGGGTGACGTTTTCAAAGTAACCAAGTCTTTGCAAGCGTTTGATCGACTGTCTAATCTTCAACGACTGTAACGCATCGCCAGGGCTGATGGATATTTCTCTGCGTATAACACGGTCCAGCGTATGATTGTTGCCTACTATCTCTACTTGAGCTATTTGTCTGGGTGTTTTATGTCGTACCATAAATGCTAGGTCTACTTTGCCAGATGTACTGTCAAAGTTCGGTATCACATTGATATCAACGAATGTTATGCCTTGTTCAGCGAACTTTTCTAATAACAATATTCTCGCATCCTCGATGCGCGAGGTTTTAAATAGTTTGCCTTGCTTTACTTTCATTTTGGATAGCACTTGTTTCCCTAATGCGTCGTCTATCTCTTCGATATCACTTTCTAGGCTGATGTTTCGTAGTCGGAATCTTTCTCCCTCCTCTATTGCGATGGTTAGGACAAAGCCACGTTGATCACGAGACAACTCAGCACTTGTGCCAATAATTTGCATCTGAGGAAATCCTTTTTCATGGTAAAAATTCTTTAAAATCTGCCTATCGGCAGCAAAACGTTCTGCATCGTAATAGGTTCCTCGTCCAAAAATTCGGTAGAAACGAGCCTGTTGCGAATACAGTTGAGATAGTAATTTTTTGCGCGAAAACGATTTGTTACCCAGAAAGGCGATGTTACGTATCTTTGTCCGCTTACCTTCGTGTATCTCATACACCAAGTTGACTCGATTATCCTCTAGTTTTATTACTCGCGGGCGTACTTGAGCTGCAAAGCGTCCATATCTACGGTATAGTTGTAAAATGCGCTCGACATCGCGCTGTACTCGAGCCTTTGACAAATGTTCGAGCGTTTGCAGACTCGTTTCACTTTCTAATATTGGATCCTTTACTGCTCTATTACCCTCGAACGCTATTTTGTATACTATTGATGCCTCCTTGATTTGCACGACTAAATCTGTCCCACGACGTAGCAAGGCTACATCGTCAAAACGTCCTGTTGCGTGTAGGTTTTTGAGCGCTTGATCCATTTTAGCTTCATCGAAGCTGTCCCCGATGCGTAATGGTATCTGTAACAAAATGCTAGCAGGGTCGCTTCGGCGGGCACCTACGATAACGATGTCGCGAATACGAATATCCTGTTGCGCCACCACTGCGGTATTTACCAGCAGGCATACGACTATACAAGCAATTGCAAGCAGTCTCCGCATCACATGATCACGGAGTTAGCAGGCGCAGAATATCTTGTCCTGTCACCCACAGCATCAGTGTTAATATTAGTACGAATCCGCATACCGATAGTGCCTGCTGAACTCGTTCGCTAAGTCGCTTGCGTCTTAGAATTTCGATGGTATACATTAGCAAATGCCCTCCGTCTAGTACTGGTAGTGGCAGTAGGTTCAATAGACCTAAGTTTATGGAAAGTATTGCCGTGAAAGATAAAAATATGGTACCGCCAGCGCGCCCAGCTTCACCAGATATTTGCGCTAAGCGTACCGGCCCGCTTAGATCGTCTGTGCTACGAGCACCAGTTACTAGTTCTTTGATTGCAATTAGTATCTCCCTGCTTAGTCGTATACTCTCATTCGTGGCGCGCCATATAGCATGATGGGCTGCCAAGCGAATAGCTGGAGCATTCGCTAAGCGTACTCCGATACGATAAACCCCATCCTCACCTAAGACTTGCGGTCGCAC
>JABAAW010000059.1 GCA_014238535.1 Alphaproteobacteria bacterium | reverse complement strand
ACCATAGTAGTTCTATTTTTTTATTATTTTTGTCTAAACAGACTACTCTATATGGCAACCTTATGTTTGTAGGCTGAATGTGCTCGTTTACGCTTAGCACTATGGCGATGTCTACTTGCTCTGGGATTTGCTCTGGGATTTGCTCTGGGATTTGCTCCGAGATTGCCTCTGAGCTTTGCTTGAGATTTGAGTATAGGTTTGCACTTGTATTTGAAAGATTTTGGTTATTGTTATTGTTGTTACTGTAACTATGAGCTGGATTATGAATTAGATTTTTTTGCGGAGTGCTGATGGCATCGAGGTCTGTTATTTTTTGTCTTTTTCTAAATGCTCGCGGATAGTGTGCTAGAAGATCGATGATTCGTTTTCCGTTGCATATTTTTTCGATTTTTTCTTGCCTTCGTTCTCCGACTCCCTTCAGAGTTGCGATGGGTTTAAATAAGTTTTCTATGCTATCGCTATCTGGCATGCTTTATGTTTTTGGAAGTGGTATTTTTTGACTTATCGATCGTTTATGCTAGCATATTTTATGTTTTGAGTTATTTACTTATTTTTGTTTATGCGTGTTTACTTGTGCTATGTATTAGATATTGATTGAATTTAGCGAGGATATAGAAGTCGATTATATGAAGAGTCCCCCCTTTGAGATAGAATTTGAAAGTGCGCCGCAACTAGAGAGTTATGCAACTGATTACCCGTTGATATTTTTGTCTTGCTGCAAGGCTGCTGGCAGTAATGAGACTTGTTTGGATAAGCTTACTGGTGGTTCTATTAGCCGTGCTCGAGCCCAGTCGCAACGCTTTTGTGGTCGCAGTGGTCAGTTGCTGGATGTTTCTGGCTTTGAGGCTAAGGGTAAATTGGGTCGTATTGTTTTGCTTGGCACTGAGAGGTCTGCTTCTGCAGAGGCTGGAGTTAGTGTAGATGGCGAAGATGATGCAGCTGATTTGGACTTGAAGACTGATTTTATATCGGAGATTTTTTCGGAAGGAGCGCGAGTATTTTCGCGTGCGCATGCTATAGGAGTTTCGTCTGCGCTTTGGGTTTATGATGGAGTTCGTAGTAAGGATTTCACGGCTCGTCCAGCCTATGTGAGCGAGGGAGCGTTATCGGCGTTGCTTTCGTCCTATAGGTTTGATGACTACCGCACTGAGGATGAGCATGGAGATCGTGTTTTGCGTTTGCGTAAGCTTGTGCTGAGCGTATCTGGAATGCGCTATAGTATGGATGCTTTGGAAACCGAGATGGCGCGTCGTCGTGCGGAATGCGCGGGAATATTTTTAGCGCGCGATTTGGTAAACGAGCCACCGAACGAGCTTCCGCCGCAGGAGTTTGCGTCTCGCATCTCGTCGATGTCGAGCGCGTCTTCGAGCCTTCGAGTTGAGGTTCTCGATGAGTCTGCTTTGGAGTCTGCGGGCTTTCGAGCGCTGCTTGCGGTAGCGCGAGCGTCGGAGCACGATGCGCGGGTTGTTATCATGCACTACGAGCCGCAAGAATTGCCTAAAGGTTCGCCTGCTAGTTCGAGCAGTTTGCCGCCGTTAGTATTTGTCGGTAAGGGAGTTACGTTTGATTCTGGAGGTTTGTCATTGAAGCCTGCGAAATCGATGGAGGATATGAAGATGGATATGGGAGGAGCGGCTGCGGTTGTGGGCGCGCTTTGTGCGATATCGCAGCTTGGGACGAAGCATGGATTTAATCGAGCGTGCGTTGGCATTGTTGGCTTGGTTGAGAACATGCCTGGTGGCAATGCGCAGCGTCCTGGAGATATAGTCCGCACGCTATCTGGCAAGACGGTTGAGGTATTGAATACGGATGCTGAGGGTCGTTTGCTGCTTGCGGACTTGCTATGGTATGCGCAGGAGCGATTTTCTCCTTGCGCTATGATTGACTTAGCGACATTGACGGGCGCGATGATAGTTGCGTTGGGGGAGGAGTATGCGGGTTATTTTTCGAACGATGAGGGTCTTGCCTCAAGGTTGTTGTCTTGTTCGAGTAGTAGTGGTGAGAAGATTTGGCGTTTGCCGTTAGCGCAGGCGTATGATTCGCAGATTGATTCGCCGATAGCGGATATGAAGAACATAGGAGGCGGCGGCGCGGGTTCGATTACGGCAGCGCAGTTTTTGCAACGCTTTATCAAGGATGGCAAGATTAGCGAGAAGTCTAGTGAGAAGTCTAGTAAGAAAAAGGATGTTAGCGAGGCTTCTTCTGCTACGAAATGGGCGCATATTGACATTGCGGGAGTTACTTGGGCTGCGAAGGCGCGCTTGGGTCGTCCGCAAGGAGGTTCTGGCTTTGGCGTTCGTCTGCTAACGAGTTTGGCACGCGATTTTAGCGACTAGATTTTTTGTTTGCGTATGTTGAGACATGCGCTAGAGAATGGGGATGGAGTATCGTTTTTACGAGGTAGGTCGAGGTAGTACTGCGCGTGTTTTACGAGTGATGCTTGAGAAGACTCTTGCGCGCGGTGAGCGTGCGGTTGTGCGCTTGCAGAGTGACTTTCGGGTTAATGAGTTGGATTGTTATTTATGGAACGAGCCGGCGGATGGCTTTCTTCCGCATGCGAGGTATGGTGTTTCGAGCAGCGAGTTTATGGATGAGCAGCCGATAGTTTTGACGACTAGCGACGAGTTAGTAAATGGAGCGCGCGTTTTATTTCATTGGCAGGAGGGCGGTGTTTCGCTGGTGGATTTTCCGATGGCGGAGGAAGCTTCGGACTTTGCTATGTGCTGTTTTTTGTATGAGCTTGGTGATGAGGATGCGAGCGTACTTGCCCGTACGCTATTAGCCAAACTAGCGAATGCTTTAGATAATTCTTCGGTTGGTTTTTGGCGTCAAGGAGTCGATGGTTGGGTTAAGGATATTGAGTCTATAACGCCTTAGTAGCAGATTCGTTTTTTTGTTTTTCGCGAAAGAGCATATATCGATATGCGTCGTCGAGAGCTTGCAAGCTTGCGACGATGATATTAGCGGAGACGCCGACGGTAGTCCAAGAGACGCCATCTTTGTCCATGAAGTCGATAGCGACTCTGGTAGTAGCTTCGGTTCCGCTAGATTTTTTGTCAGGCGGTATTATTCGCACTTTATAATCGACAAGGCGCAAGGATTTTAGTGACGGGTATATTTCGATTAGTCCTTTCCGCAGAGCTTGGTCGAGAGCGTTGACGGGTCCTTGCGAGCTTGTTGCGACGGTTAGTTTTTCGCTGGAGTTTTCATTTTTGTCGACTAGAGCGACGATTGCTTCTGATTCGATGACTTCGTTTCCGATGGCGTTCCACCTTTTTTCGTCGAGCACGCGGAAGCGTTTTATTTTATAGAATTGCGGATTATTTTCGGTTTCTTTTAGTACGAGAAGAGCGAGACTAGCTGCGGCGTCTTCGTAGCTGTATCCTTGCGCCTCGTGTTTTTTGACTTGTGCGAGTATTTTATCGAGCGTTTCGTCGGAATAGTTACCGCTATGTAGATTTAGTTCATTTAGTTGTGCGTTCAGATTAGCTTTTCCTGCTTGGTCTGAGACGACGATTTTTCTTCTATTT
Organism: Alphaproteobacteria bacterium; assembly: GCA_014238535.1. Lineage (GTDB taxonomy): Bacteria > Pseudomonadota > Alphaproteobacteria > JABAAW01 > JABAAW01 > JABAAW01. Next base: position 1,539 of record JABAAW010000059.1, on the reverse strand, counting down.
CCGACTATTTCTGGAGTTATGTGTTCGTATGCGCTGGTGTTTTTTGCGGTAGCTGCGCCGTGCAGGCCGCCTTTGTGTGCGAAGGCGGCTTTTCCGACGTATGGAGCGTTAGCGCGAGGTATTTGGTTTAGCCTACTGTCTACCAGACGCGAGAGTTCTAGCAATCGTTCTAGGTTTTTTATATCGATGCTGGTTTTCATGTTCATTTTCAGCATCAGGTTTGGGATAATAGTTATTAGGTTTGCGTTTCCGCATCGTTCGCCGATGCCGTTTATGGTTCCCTGTACTTGCCGTACGCCTGCACGTACGGCTGCCATTGAGTTTGCGACTGCGTTTTCGGTATCGTTGTGTGCGTGGATTGCGAATTTCGCGTCTGGCATTTTAGCTATGACTTCGCGCGTTATTTTTTCGACTTCGTCTGGCATGGTTCCGCCGTTAGTGTCGCACATGACAAGCCATGTTGCGCCGCCGCTGTGTGCTGCTTGCAGGCACTCTAGGGTGTATTTTTTGTCTAGTTTGTATCCGTCGAAGAAGTGTTCTGCGTCGAAGAAGGCTTTATTTTTGCCTTTGCGTTTTACGACTTCTTGGCAGGATTGCTGAATGATTCGCAGATTTTCTTGGTGCGGTATTTTTAATATTTCGTCGACTTGGAATTTAGAGCTTTTTCCGACTAGGCAGACGCTATCGTTTTTTCCGTTTATCACTTGAGCGAGACTAGGGTCATTGGCGGCGCTTTTGTTAGCACGGCATGTCATACCGAAAGCGACGAGTTTTGCGTTTTTGAATTGCGGAGGATTTTCGAAGAACTCGCTATCTGCGGGGTTAGCGCCTGGCCACCCCCCCTCGATGAAATCTATTCCGAACGCGTCTAGGGCGAGAGCTATTACATGCTTGTCGGTTAGCGAGAAGTTTACGCCGCTACCTTGAGCGCCGTCGCGCAAGGTAGTATCGAAGATTGTGATGTGGTTGGACATTAGCATTTTATGATAGGCGATGGATTTTAGTTAGTCTACATAAATGGGCGAGGTGGCAGGTGCTTCTACCTCGTGCATCCTTTAAATTTATTTGTTGTGGTTAATAGAGTTTTTGTTTTTTGCGGGGGGCTTCTCCTCCCACGCCCCCCTATGTGAAAAAGATGCGCTTCGCGCAATGCATGCTAAAGATTATCTACCATCGAAAGATTCTTCTTTTTTTTTGCGAGGACGAGTCCCGCGAGACGAGTCTCCGCGCTCCCTTTAAATTGCTTCATCGTAACTAATAGATTCTTTGTTTTTTACAAGGGATTAGTCTCTCGCGCTCCCTTTAAGTATACTAACTAAACTCTAACAACTCTCCTCGTGTGCTTGTGGCGAGTGCGTCCGCCAGGCAACGCAAACGAGCCACCAAGCACCAAGCACCCAAGCCTAAAATTTTCTTTTTTTGTTTTTTGCGGGGGGCTTCTCCCCCCACGCCCCCCTATGTGAAAAAGATGCGCTTCGTGCAACGCATGCTAAAGATTATCTACCATCGAAAGATTCTTCTTTTTTTTTGCGAGGACGA
>JABAAW010000058.1:252-5244 GCA_014238535.1 Alphaproteobacteria bacterium | reverse complement strand
TTGTGCGGGGTTTACATATCTTTCTATGGCGAAAGTATCGATGATATTTCCGGAGATGTTTCGCACGGATGAGCTTCCTATGGGCAGGTATAGGTATGCGCCGGAGCCTACCCCGTATACGGCGAGAGTTTGCCCGAAGTCTTCTTTTATTTTAGGTATTCCGATTCCGTTAGCGAAGTTCACGGTACCGCCGAATCCGAGAGTTGTATCTAGTACGAATGCGAATAGAGATTGTATGGCGCGTAGAGGATTTCCTTGCAACAGAGAGTTTACGAAAGATGTTGGTCGCGAGAGATTATATGAGAAGTTTGCGATTGGAGAAGTTATTATGTTAGGTAGTTTTCTCCAGCCCTTTGCGATTGGTCGTAAGAGGTATTTTTCGAAAGCGCGGCCGGATTTGAATTGGTAGCGGTTGAATTTTACTAGCGGGTCTGGGATTTTCGTTATTTTTACGAATTTTTCGGTTGTTTGTATGGGCTTCAGCGATTCGAGTGATGGTAAGTCGAAGGTTTTATTTAGCGCGTATGCTTTAGGGAATAGTTTTTCTGCGAGTTGTCGTTTGGTATTTTTGCGTATGCTTTCTGCGGAATGCTTGGTTAGTTTGCGTCCTGTTGGTAGGGGAGCGGGCAGTATGTATTCTTTTTCGATGAGTTTTATTTTTTCGTCTATGCTTTTTTGAGATTGCGTGAAGTTTTTAGCGCTGTTTTTGGTAGAGGTAGCAGCGCTTGCGATATTTACGATTGGGTATAATGTTGATGCGTGCAGATATATTGCGCATATAGTTATGCCCACTGGCAGTAAGCGGTTAGGACGGTATTTATGGCTAGGCATACGATATTTTTATAGTATTTTTTTATCTAATAATCAACGCCAGATATGAGCGTGGATTTTTTATGAGTAATAATGCTGGGTAAAAAGTTTATATTTGCGTAATGTAATTGCCTCTTGCTACGACTTGCCCTATAACGCGAGGATGCCTGTTTCGTCGCTACTTGAATTCTTTGGCTCTGCTAATTCGCGCGTGCTGCAGTCGTTTCGCCCGCTTGTTTCTGCGACGAGTGCGCTATCGTCGGAGTTTTCGCGTATTAGCGATGCTGATTTGAAGGAGCGATTTTCGCTCCTTCGCAGTAAGCGCGGGGCGGCTATTGGAGTTAATGGCTCTAGTTCGTCGGTTAAGTCATCGAGCCTCGATGCTTTGCTCCCGGAGGCTTTTGCGCTTGTTAGCGAGGCAGCTACTCGCACGCTTGGTCAAACGCCATTTCCTGTGCAGATTATGGGAGGTTTAGTTTTACACCGCGGCAACATAGCGGAGATGAAGACAGGCGAGGGAAAGACTTTGGTAGCGACCTTGCCTGCGGCATTGAACGCGCTTGATAATAAGGGAGTGCATATCGTCACGGTAAACGACTACTTGGCGCGTCGAGATGCTGATTGGATGGGTCGTGTTTTTGCTGCGTTAGGCTTGACGACGGGCTGTATTCACGCTGGTCTTGACGATTCTGATCGCAGGCAACAGTATGCGGCGGACATCACCTATGGAACGAACAACGAGCTAGGTTTTGACTTTTTGCGTGATAATTTGCGGATGAGTAATGCCGATTGCGTTCAACGAGGCTTCCACTATGCGATAGTTGACGAGGTTGATTGTATTTTGATTGACGAGGCGCGCACGCCGCTTATTATTTCTGGTCCTGCGCAGCGTAATGTTGAGATGTATGGCAAGATTGACCGTCTTGTTTCTAGCCTTAGACCTGAGCATTTTGAAAAGGACGAGAAGCAGCGAAGCATATCATTGACGGAGGAAGGCTCTGAGCACTGCGAATCGTTAGTTGAACGACATGGTTTGGTTAAGGGTGGCAGCCTTTACGATTTAGAAAACATCACGCTTGTGCATCAGATCACGCAAGGTTTGAAGGCGCACTACCTTTTCCATAAGGATACGGACTACATAGTGAAGGATGGTAGCGTATTGATAATAGACGAGTTCACGGGTCGTATTATGGAGGGTCGTCGTTATTCGGATGGTCTGCACCAAGCGTTAGAGGCGAAGGAGGGAGTATCTGTACAGAACGAGAACCAGACGCTTGCGTCGATCACCTTTCAGAACTACTTCCGTAGTTATGAGAAATTATCTGGTATGACTGGCACGGCAATGACGGAGGCTTTGGAGTTTGAAGAGATATACGGATTGCGAGTTATAGCGATCGACACGCACAAGGATATGTGCCGTAAAGACGAGCAGGACGAGATTTACCGCACGCGCGCGGAGCGTGACAATGCGGTTGAGCGTCAGATAAAGATTTGTCATGATCGCAATCAGCCGGTATTGATAGGAACGGTTTCGATAGAGAAGTCGGAGTTATTATCGCAGCGCTTGCGTCGTGCGAAGATTCCGCATCAGGTATTGAACGCGCGTCGCCATGATCGCGAGGCGGATATAATAGCGCAGGCTGGTCGTTCAGGTAGCGTTACGATAGCGACGAACATGGCTGGTCGTGGCACGGACATTCAGTTAGGTGGTAACGCTGAGGCGCTTTTAGCGCGTGGTCTAGCGAATTCTAAGGGTGGTTCATCGCAAGATGTAGAATCGGAGATAAAATCTGAGATTGCCTCTAATGCTGCGCAAGTGCGTGCTGCGGGCGGCTTGTTTATTTTAGGCACGGAGCGTCATGAGAGCCGCCGCATAGATAACCAGTTGCGCGGTCGTTCTGGTCGTCAGGGGGACCCTGGTCAATCGAAGTTTTTTTTGAGTTTAGAGGACGACTTGATGCGTATATTTGGCTCGCAGCGCCTTGACGGGATGCTATCGAAGTTGGGTATACGATCGGACGAAGCGATTTCGCATCCTTGGGTTAGTAAGGCGATAGAGAAGGCGCAAAAGAAGGTTGAGGAGCAGAATTTTGAGATCCGCAAGCAGTTGTTAAAATTTGACGATGTTACGAACGACCAGCGGAAGATTATATTTAACCAGCGGCGCCTGTTTATGAATATGGAAGCGTCGCAGAGCGCGCTGATTTCGGAGTTTCGCGCAGAGTTGCTTGAACATGTTGTATCGCGGTCCATACCTGAGCGTACGCTGCCTGAGCAATGGGATTTGCTTGGTATGCACGAGGAGATTTTGCGTTTGTTTGCTTTGGACTTACCGATTAAGGAATGGGCGTCGGAGGAGGGGGTAGAGGATGAAGAGTTGCGCAAGCGCATTAGGAGCTCTCTAGATTCGCGTACTTCAGCGCAGTTATCGCGTGTTGGTCAACCACTTATGGAAGAAGCTGAGCGCGCGTTGCTGCTACAGGTTCAGGATGCTCTTTGGAAGGAGCACTTGGGTCACCTTGACCACTTACGCCAAGGTATTGGTTTGCGCTCCTATGGGCAGCAGGACCCGCTGAACGCCTATCGCCGCGAGGCTTTTTCGATGTTTGAGAGCATGCTATGGAATATGAAGGAGAATGTGGTAGCGCTACTCTCGCGCTTGACCTTGGATTTTTCTGATGGCGCTAGCGGAGATAGAAGAAGAGACAAGCCTAGCGACAAGGATGTTGCTATGCCTGTAGTTTCCGATGGCAAGGTTCGGCGTAATGCTTTGTGCCCGTGTGGTTCTGGTAAGAAGTATAAGCACTGCCATGGCAAGCTTAGATAGTGATTGATGAACGCTTGGTAAGCGGTGAATGCTGATAGATTCGAGTTTGGTTTAGATTATTGCAAAGTTATAAATAGCTGATGGTATAAGTAGCTATAGATATAATGGCTTACTTGCATTGATATTTTAATAATGAATATTTCGCGTTCAGTCCTCTCGCCTAACTTTGATATGCGGAAGAGCGATATAAGCGCGTTAGTTTTGCACTATACGGGTATGGAAGATTTTGCCTCTGCGTTTTCGCGCTTGTGCGATAGTGGAGTTGCGTCTCCTGTTTCTGCGCATTATGTGATTGATGCGCGAGGCTGTATTTTTGGTTTAGTTGAGGAACGGCATCGTGCTTGGCATGCGGGAGTTAGCAGTTGGCGAGGTAGGAATGATATCAACGACTTATCGATTGGTATAGAGCTTGTAAACAAGGGTCATGAGTTTGGCTATCACCATTTTTCGGATGCACAAATGAGTTCTTTGCTATGGCTTTCGCGGCGCATAGTTACCGAGTATGGGATTTCGAATGCTTGGATATTGGGTCATTCGGACATAGCGTTTGAGCGCAAGCAGGACCCGGGCGAGTTATTCGATTGGGGTTATTTAGCGCGAGGAGGCGTTGGCTTTGTGCCTTGCCTTGCTACTGACGATGAGGCTGGCGATTGCGCCGATAAGGTAATGCTTGGAGCTAGCGATTGCGCGCTAGTATTAGACGAGTTGCTGCATCGCATCGGCTATGCTTGTACTGGCAAGAATATGGTAGCGGCTTTTCAGCGCAGGTATCGCCAGTCTAAGATAGATAATGTTGCGGACTTTGAATGCGTTTCTTTAGCGCGTGCGCTCCTTGCGGGCTTGGGAGAATGGTGACTCTTATTAAATTTTAATGAGATATTTTTTATGAATAAGTAATTTTTACTTATGTATATATGTATTGGATGTTGTTATTTTATCCTTTATTTGCTATGATTATGTTAGCAGGCGGTTGGGCGAACGCGAGCGAGTTATTTTGTTCGAGGAAAGTCCGGGCTCCACGGAGTTATGATGTCGGGTAACGCCCGACGAGCGAGGTTCTTTTATACGAGGATTGAAGCTTAGGGAAAGCGCCACAGAAAACACACCGCCCGTATGTATATTTTGTAATGGATTATATGTATAGAGGTAAGGTTGAAAAGGTGCGGTAAGAGCGCACCGCGCTTGTGGTAACACGAGTGGCAGGGCAAGCCCCATCAGGAGCAAGACCAAATTGTAACGCATGGGATTTTTAAAGATTCTTAAGGATTTTTAATTGAGATATTTTGTGCCATCTAACTTCGGATGCGTTTCAGGTAGGTCGCAAGAGTCGTCGAGCGATCGTCGTCCTAGATGAA
>JABAAW010000058.1:0-242 GCA_014238535.1 Alphaproteobacteria bacterium | reverse complement strand
CTTATAGACCGCCTGCGTTATACATTTTTTGAGAAGTATTGCTCTTTATTATTTTTTGTTTTATTATTTATCTTATGGATTCGGATGCGAAGGTTGCTAATTTTGTTACGCTAATTGATGAGGGCTCGGGTAAGAAGGTCCGCCTACCTATTCTTGCTGGCACGCTTGGCTCCAGCGTTATTGATATTTCGTGTTTGCATTCTGAGTTAGGTTTATACACCTACGATCCTGGCTACGGAGTT
>JABAAW010000057.1 GCA_014238535.1 Alphaproteobacteria bacterium | reverse complement strand
GGCAGATGTAATTTCCTTCGTTTCTCCTCAAAAAATTCAAACTCGATAGATGAATTAGCCATGGCAATACTTTCTATTTGTCTAAGAACTAACGCGGATTCATACGCATCTCCTCGTAAAAAACGCAAGCGCGCAGGGGTCGCAAAAAATAAGTCTTGCACCTCGATACTCGTTCCCCCCTGTTGCCCCCCCTGTTGGGCAGACGTTTTGCACGCACCGATCCTTCCACCTTCAACAAATATCTCTATAGGTTCTTGATTCCTTTGATGCGTTGTTATCGTCATTCGGCTAACCGCCGCTATCGCAGCAAGGGCTTCTCCACGAAAGCCAAAGGTATGAATCTCCGTCAGGTTGCCACTAGCTAACTTAGAGGTCGCGTGCCTTTCCGTCGCCAGTAGCAAATTATCTTTGCTCATTCCTATTCCATCGTCTTGGACCCTTATCAGCGACTTACCGCCATGCCTTATCGTAATCCTTATTCGTGTCGCATTCGCATCTAGTGCATTCTCGACTAACTCCTTAACCGCCGCAGCCGGTCTTTCCAGTACCTCGCCTGCAGAAATCCTGTTGATAACGCTTTGCGTCAAACGCTGTATTTTAGGGGTAGAGGATTCTTCAAGCATAGGGGCTTGGCTTAAAGGTTCCAGAGTCTTCTCTTGCATCTCTACTTTTGCATCCATTTTTTTGCACTATCGGCTGTTGCTAATTTTTTATCATTCTAAATAAGAAAAAGAAGCAATACAGAAAAATACCCGCCTTACCTTTAGCAAGCCTCGTAAAAAAAATATCCGATACTAAAAAACGATAATTCCTACTATTATCAATGCTCCTGCTAGGCAAAAAATGGCTCTCCTCGGATTTACAAAGCGCAGCTTGTTCGCCTCTGTCGTAAGGGAGGACGGCAGTGGTTTCCGCCCCGTTACCATGGGCACAATGATGTTGTCTTTCTTATACAGCCAGTAAAATAGCACTGCCGTTATGTGAAATCCTATTACAAAAATCGTCACACCAGCGATGTTTTCGTGTACCTCGCTAAAATTATCACTCAGCTGCTGCGAAACCATTCCCGCAAGCGGACCTGAAAATAGCGCTTCGTCGTTTGAAAACATCCCCAAAATAGGCGTAGAAAAAAGCATGACTAATATAACGCAAGTAGCAAGCCCGCCTAGCGCGTCATGACCAATGTGGGGTTTGTTCTTTTGCCTTATTGCGACTATACATCGCCAGATGGCTATTGCCTTTCTCGGTATAAAATTCCTAAAGCGCGCGCTATCAGAACCAAAAAATCCCCATAGCAACCGAAACAAAACAAGCCCAAACACGCTCAACCCAAAAAATAAATGCGCCTGCATAAACCCATTTTTAACTGAAATAACCGCGCCTACTAGGCAAATCGTAAGTCCCCAATGGCATATCCTCGTCGGTAGGTCCCAGATACGGCTACCCTTCAAATTCGCTAGATTCTTATTCGTCGTCATAGTGCTTGCTCCCCATATTAACTAGCTGTTGCTTCCGTTCTACTATCTGCTCTTGTGAAATGGTCTGTTGTGAAAGGTACCCTTGTGACAAGGGCTGGGTAGTGAATTCTAGCATTAAATCTTACTCGAAACACCTAGTCTCGTCCATTACCATAGCAGCTCGTTCATCGCAAAGGTGGGCACTATATTTACGCGCTCCGTCAACTCGTTCAGCTTCTTCGCGTTTATCTCGTCATCATTTCTTTGCAAGCCTAAGTCGTGTCTATGTATACCGCTTGCGATAAAAAGCGACGCAGCGCAGTTAGCGTTTTGCGCTCCTTGAATGTCGTTAGCAAGCGAGTCGCCGATCGCTAATACATTCTCTCCACTAGCTCTCTTCATACCTTCCGCAAATGTAAAACACGAATAGTAGATATGCGGGTCCGGCTTGCCGTGTAGCCTAACCCTGCCACCTTCTTGCTCGTAATATTTTGCGATTACCCCCGCACAAGGGTGTAAGCTACCATCAGGTAAGGCTACCGCCATATCAGCGTTCGGACAAATGAGCGGGATATCCATTCTAAGAGCTCGGGCAAGCGTGTCTTCCAATGCTCGCAACTTTTCGCCTTTGCCCTGTCCCTTCGCCAAACCAGTAATTATCATCGCGTCCGCATCTTCCAGCTCGTAAGTGAGGCTACAAGGTATATTCCTCAATAACGATAGGTCGCCGTCAAAAGTCGCAAGCACGAATAAGCGAGGGTTACTCGGCAAGGCTTTATAAAACTCATCGCGCGGCTCTAGCAGCTGGTCCTGCATATCTGCTCCCGACGTTATGATGTGGTCGTAGTGTCTGCCTTGTTCAAAGCCTAGCCTATCGAGCATAACCTTACTCTCATCTCGAGGTCTGCTAGAGTTAGACAACGATATGATCGGTTTGCCTAGTCGGTGTATCTCCTCAAGCGCAACCATCGCATTCGCCGATGCCCTATGCCCGTCGTGCATAACCCCCCATTGGTCGACAATTATCGCCGAAAATGGCTCAACGATGTCGCGGATATGCGTTATGATCTTAGTCATTAACTAATCTCGACGACTAAAACTAATCAATTGCCCTACCAACCGCTTGCCCTATCGATTCGAGCTTTTGCTGCCTGAGCAAGGTCGAAAAATCAAACCTCATTTGGTCGATCAATTTCGGACCAAGATATGCAAGACCAGTATACATCTGCACAAGCGAGGCTCCATTCAGTATCTTTTGTATCGCATCTCGCGCAGAAAAAACTCCACCGCAACCAATAAGCGTTACCTTACCCTCAGTGTGTTTATAAATATCCCTTAGTATATCATCAACGGTACCGGCTAGCGGCTTCCCGCTGAGACCTCCCTGTTGGTTCTTTTCAGACGAGCGTAAAGTAGGTTCACGACTATGAGTCGTGTTACCTACTATGAGACCATCGCAGCCGCCGTCTTTCGCAAAATCCGCAAATCCTAAATACTCGCTTGGCATTAGATCGGGTGAAATCTTTAACAATAGCGCTACCCGTCTTCTACCAGGCTCAACCTTGCGCATACCATCTATCATCTTCGCTACTCGATTAACGGTGTAAAAATCTCGTAATTTATATTCAACATTAGGGCAAGAAACATTCAGCGTGATGTAGTCGACTATCGGTTGCAAAGCCGTAAAGCAGTCGACAAGCTCTTCGCTACATAAAGCAGTATCGTGCAAAGAACTAGGATCAGGCGCAATGTTCGCACCAAGCACAGGGCGAATCTTGTCTAGCTTTACGCTAGAAGATTTATTCGTCTTGTTAAAATAACGCCGCAGTCTCCTCTCAACGCTCTCAAGACCATCGTTAGGCAGACCAAGGCGGTTGATGAGCGCCATATCTTCACGTAAGCGAAATAGGCGCGGGCTATCTCTATTGCCACGTCGCCGCCGTTTCGTTATCGAGCCGATCTCGATAAAACCAAAACCTATCTTCGCAAGACTATCGATCGCCGTCGCGTTCTTGTCAAAGCCAGCCGCCAAGCCAATCGGGTTCGAAAACAGCAACGACCATAGGTTCTGATTAATACGCGCCGCATCGACTACTCGCGTGCGTTTGAGAAAGCGACTGCCATATAACGCAACAGCTCGCGCCGTCTCAGGCGGTAAGGCATTGATTGCACGAAAAGCCGTGTCAGTAAAAGTTTTCACAAAATCATAACCAGATGTTAGTTGAAAGTCTGTTGTGGATGCCGACACACGGATTCGAACCGCGGACCTAGGGTTTACAAAACCCTTGCTCTACCTCTGAGCTATGTCGGCATTCACTTATAATACAGAATTTTTCTTCTAAATAAGTTCGTAACTTTTAACAAACTTACTCATTCCTTACAAACGCAATTTGCTAAAGCATCAAGGCAATTCTGTAGTAATAGTGTCGCCGCCGCCGAATCAATCGCCTTTTTCTTAACTTTGTTAACTCGCGTAACGCCTCCTCTGCGCGTCTCGTTTTCATCCCTCCTCGCACGCTCGACTATGCTAGATGTAAAACGCTCGTCAAAAAGCAATAAAGGCGCTTGCGGTTTTTGACCCGCTACTAGTCTGGTAGCAAAACGCCGCGTTTCAACACTCATCGCGCTCTCCTTACCCGTTTGCGATAACGGAAGTCCCAAAACCCACGCTACAGCGCACCGATCGCTAAATAAATCGCATAAAAAAGAAAAATCCATCCTAAGATTACCACGCTCTAGCACCGATAAAGCAAACGCTAAACTACGATCATTCGTGCTCGCCGCAATGCCAACGCGCTTTAAACCAAAGTCCAGCGCAAGTAGCGCTCCTCTGCTGGGAAGAATGCTTTGAAATACCTCCAAATCTTCTACAATCATTCCCGATGCTCGCCTTGTCGCACTCAAAGGTCGCAACATCAGCCGAGGGGAGAGGAGGTAAGCGTGTCGCTAGGTGGGAGGCGGCGTTCGCTTTTCCTTATTTTAATACTATCGGTGCGCAACTGCCCACAAGCCGCAAGTATATCGCTACCTCGCGGTCTTCTCAACGGCGAAGAGTAGCCAGCATTGCGGATAATATTCGCAAACTCACGCATGCGCGTAGCACTAGAGCAACGATAAATACTGTTCGCCCAAGGGTTAAACGGTATCAGGTTCACCTTCGCCGGAATTCCGCTTATAAGACGCACAAGCTTGCGCGCGTGCTCCAGATGGTCGTTTACTTGATCCAGCATGACATACTCAAAGGTGATGCGCTCAGAATTCCTAAGTCTGGGGTAAGCACGACAAGCCTCCAGTAACTGCGATAGTGGATACTTGCGATTCAATGGCACAAGCTCATCGCGTATCTCATCGCATACAGCATGTAACGATATCGCAAGTTGCACAGATAACTCCTTGCCCACACGCTCGATCATCGGAACTACACCCGCTGTCGATAAAGTAATCTTCTTGCGTGAAATGCAGAAACCCTCCGCATCCATCATTATATTCAACGCCGTCGAAACATTCTCAAAGTTATATAATGGCTCGCCCATTCCCATCATAACGATATGAGTTATCTTACGAGGAGAACGGTTTTCAGGTGTGCCCTCTGATACTTGCCCCAAACCATGACTGGCCGCGCTTGGCTTATCTTGCCAATCAGCCAGAAAATCCTTCGCACAAGCAAGCTGCGCAAGTATCTCTTGCGCACTAAGATTGCGCACAAAAGCTTGCGTGCCAGTATGGCAAAAACGGCAGTTCAGTGTGCAGCCAACTTGGCAAGAAAGGCACAGCGTACCGCGAGTCTTATCAGGGATATACACACTCTCCGCTCGCGCACCATCGGCAAACTGCAATAACCATTTTATCGTACCGTCACAAGACTTCTGGCTAT
>JABAAW010000056.1 GCA_014238535.1 Alphaproteobacteria bacterium | reverse complement strand
AAAAAATACTATCTAAAGTCTCGCCAGCCAGAATAGGCGCGAGTAGCAGTCGTTATAAAGCACAGCAACGCAAAAACAATTCCAAAAACCGGAAAACCTTGCGGAATAAGGCAGATCAAAAAGAAAAATATCGTCGTCTCGCTCGACTCAGTGATACCGCCAATGTAATGCAATGCCTTCCTAAGTAGTGCTGCTCGGCTATCTTTAGACGACAAAGCCGCCGAAGCAGGAGCATCGCCCTTCTTGTCAGAAGTCTTATCACCAGCCTTGCTACCAGCCTTCGTAAAGTTCGCATACGCCAAAAATGAACTGCCAGTACCAATAAACGAAAAAAGAACTATCGCAGAAACCAACGCGTTCCTCTCAACATCCGCAAAAGCAAACGCGAGCGGAACCGACGCGTAAAATATAAAATCGCATAAAATATCGAGAAAGCCACCGCGCTCGCTAAGCGCATCGTCAAGGCGCGCTCGCGCACCATCCAATCCATCCGCTAAACGATTGAGCACTATAAAGGCTAATCCCTCGCGGTACAGACCAACCGCTATCAAAAAACTCGCAAAAATACCAAACGCAAAACCAGCTAAAGTTATCTGGTTCGCCGTGATACCTAGCGATTTCAAACGCGCAGCTATTACCGTCAAAGTCGGTTGCGCTAGCTTTTGTACATGCTTATCGAGCATCGGTGAAATCTCCTATGTTAGGTGAAAAAAAACTATGTGAAAATTTGTAATAGGGAAGAACGAAAAGTTTTTAACACTCATCGTTATGCTTCCTCTTCCTTCGTGCCACTAGCACTAGCACTAGCACCGCTAGCACGACTCTTAGCGCTAGATGAGCGTGCGTTCGCTAACCCAATGATAGTCTCGCCCGCAATGACGCGCTGTCCAACGATAACAAAAGGTTTATACTCTCCCGCATCAAAGGTAATCTCAACGATACCTCCAAAGCGCAAGCAGCCAAAGTAACTAGAACCTTCAACACTATCACTGCCATCCGCTAAATCTAAACTGATATGACGACCGATAACCCCCGCGCGTAAGTGAATGCCATAGTCACCAGTCGAATCCGTCGGGCGCACAGAAAGGTCAACTCGCGCAGCGTTCTCGCGCGCCTTGCTGAAGTCTAAACCAGATGGTAAGGACGGGCTGTCCGCACGACGTAAAACCTTTCCACTGAGGGGGAAGCGCAAAACAGATGGGTCGAGAACCGTGATGCCAAGACGCACGCGGTAGGAATCTCGAGAACCTCCACTACCGCCGCCAGACTCCGAAATCAAAACTACCCCGCTTGCAGGTGAAAGCAACATGCCAGAATCGCCTAGCGCAGTCGCGCTCGGCAGACGAAACGAAAAATACAGAAAAAACGTCGCTAAAAAACCAGGCAGCCAGAATATCGACTCTATCAAGCCTAATACTACAGTGCCTACCGCAGCGCACAGTACAAAGGGGTAGCCCTCGCGCTGGAGCGGCGAAAAAAGGCGGTCCCTGATTAAAAACTCATCCATAAATCATACTTCGTTATCCATAGTAGTCTATGCTTACTAGCTAATAAAGAAAAATTTCCTCTCACTGATCAATATACCTTATGTCTTGGTCCATTTTCCTACTAGTACTGCTCGCAGCACTGATGCACGCAACATGGAATGCTCTCGTAAAGCGTGGGGAGGATAACCTAGCAACCATGGTGCTCGTAAGCATCGTCGCGTCTCTCGTAGCCTGTTCTTGTCTGCTTGCAATACTACCGCTGCCAGCGCGTGCCAGCTGGTCATTCATCGCTCCATCCCTGATAGCCCATCTTGGATACAAAATATGCCTGCTAGAAGCCTATCGAAGAGGCGCTCTAAGCCAAGCATATCCCATCGCGCGCGGCGGCGCAGCTCTAGTCGTGCTCGCCATAACAGCAATAATGGCTAATGAAATCATAAACATAAAATGGCACGAGGTAGCCGCAGTACTGCTAATCGCTTCTTCCGTAATATCAATCGCATTCCTACGCGGGCACGCAAAAATGAAAACAGACGCAGTAATCTTCGCTCTCGCAACCGCTTGCTGCATCGGTGCATATTCCATCCTCGACGCTCAAGGCGCTCGACAAGCCGAAAATCCACTATCCTATGTCGCCCTTCTGTTGACTCTAGACGCAATACCAATAACATTCTTCATGCTAGCGCAAAACTACGCTAGCGAAAAATCTCAACGCAGGCAACGCTCAAGCGCACGCAGATTCCTAAAACGCATAATACACAGATGGCGCTATGGAATCATCGGCGGCATTCTATCACTGCTCGCATACGCAATCGTCGTATACGCAATGACCATATACGCAATCGCGCCAATCATCGCCTTGCGCGAAACTAGCGTCGTCTTCGCAACACTCATCGGATGGTTGTTCTTGCGCGAAAAAGGCGGAAAAGCACGCATAATACCCGCTCTGCTAATCGCATTCAGCGTCGCATTACTAAAACTATAAACTCTATATCTATATCCCAACGCAAGCCCTATTGGCTGCTCGCCGTAGCTATTCCCTTAGCGCTAAATAACTCTTGCAGCTCGCCGTTGTCATACATCTCGCGCATAATGTCGCAGCCTCCGACTAACTCGCCCGCTACATAAAGCTGCGGAATCGTCGGCCAATCGCTATACTCCTTCAGAGACTCCTTGAGCTCCAAGTCCGCAAGCACATCAACGCTGTGATAATCAACCGCGCATAGACTAAGTATCTCCGTCGAAAGCGCAGAAAATCCGCAACGCGGAGTCTCACGGTCGCCCTTCATAAATAACACGACTTCCGCAGACGCTATCTGTTCGCGAATCTTGGCGAAATTCCCATCCGCCTCTTCCTCTTTAGCAATGTCTTGCTTATCAATATCCGTAATCATCTTCTAACTACCTCGCATATAGTTCGGTATTACCGCACGCCATTCTCTTGCCATATCTAGAAGTGACATGGACGCACCTTCGCCCAATGTCAATAGCCCTTCAGCTCGCTTAGACAATCTACCAATAGCCATAAAGGGAATCGAGTGTTTTTTCGCACGCGCTCGCATAGTCGCCGCTTGCTCGCTATCCAAGCACAGTAGGTAGCGCGCTTGCTGCTCGCCAAACCAAAAAGAAACCGCAGAAGCGCGATTAGAAAAATCCATGCTCGAAAAATCAATGCTAAAGCCTCCCTGCATTGCAAGCAACGCAGCTTTTGCCAATAGTCCACCGCACGAAAGGTCACGCGCGCAACTACAATCGCCAGTAGCTATCGCAGCGCGTAGAAAATCACCGTGCCTCTTCTCGCGCTCTAAATCAACTAGCGGCGGCAGACCATCGCGCTTGCCAAAAATCTCTTGCATATACAAAGACGCTCCTAGCGAGTGAACTTCAACATCATCATCTCGCGTCGCGCCAAGCAGGAACAGCTGATCTTGCTCAACGCTCGGTAGCGACTTGGCAAACCTAGGCTTCGCCGCCTCTCCTTGCGCCTCGATGATACCCAGCGCGCCTATAACCGATGTCGGCGGTATCGAGCGACCGCCAGTCTCGTTGTAAAACGACACATTGCCCGAAACAACCGATAACTCAAAAAACCTGCAAGCCTCAGCTATACCCGAAATAGCTTGCGCAAAATCATCCATAACATACGCATCCTCAGGATTGCCAAAGTTTAGGTTGTCCGTAATAGCAAGCGGCACAGCTCCCAGCGAAGTCAAATTACGCCACGACTCCGCTACCGCTTGCATCGCGCCAAGACGCGCATCGTTGCGACAATAGCGCGGCGTGCAATCGCTAACCAACGCTAATAGCTCGCGCGTCTCGCGAACGCGCAACAACGCCGCCTCGCCCCCAGCTCCCGCAATAGTGCCGTTACCGATAATGCTGTCATACTGCTCCGTAATCCATAACTTGCAAGCCAAGCGCGGGCTCAACAATAGTCTGCGCAACGATGCGAGCAGCGGCGGGTGCGAAAAATCTTGCGCCTTGACGCTACCATTCGTGCCATCCCTAGCGCGAGGGCGAGGTTTGCGTGCTCGTTCGATCAACGGCGCGCGCGTGCTTAAAAGGGCTGCCGAAATCGATGCCTGCTTCTCGTTATTCCAAAAAAGTTCTAACTTGCCTTCTTCTAGCGTCTCAGCATCAACGCTACTCTCGCCGTTATCTTCGCTAGCTCCTGCCTCTAGCCTGCCGATGACGCAACAAGCAAGGCGGTGTCTAGCGAAAATCTGTCGTAGCTCTTCTAACTTCGCGGGCTTGACTATCGCGAGCATTCTCTCTTGGCTCTCAGAAAGCATGATCTCAGCCGCGCTTAAATCCTCTTCGCGCAACGGAACCTTATCCAAGTCTAATCGCATGCCAACGCTACCTCTCGCTGCCATCTCGCTTGAGGAAGAAAGTAAACCCGCCGCTCCCATATCCTGTAGCGCAAGCAGTAGTCTCTTCTCCATCGATTCTAGGCAAGCTTCAAATAAGCACTTCTCGGCAAATGGGTCGCCAACCTGCACCTGCGGTTTCGAGGAGCTGAGCGAGGCAGCGCTCACAAAAGACTGCGACGCCATGCGTGCGCCATCTATGCCATCACGACCAGTGTGGGCTCCTAAATACACTACCAAGTTACCGACTCCGCAAGCGCGTGAGGAAAATAAGCCATCCTTGCGTGCAAGACCTACCGTCATCGCGTTTACTAAAATGTTGTCGTTATAGTCCTCGTCAAAATCGCACTCGCCACCGATAGTCGGAATGCCCGTGCAGTTACCATAAAAAGCTATGCCGTCAACTACCCCCTCTAAAAGACCGCGCGTGCGCTTATCGCTAAAACTGCCAAAGCGAAGCGCGTTCAAGTTCGCTATCGGGCGCGCGCCCATCGTGAAAATATCACGCATGATACCACCAACTCCCGTAGCCGCACCCTCGCGCGGCGCTATCATGCTCGGGTGGTTGTGACTCTCCATCTTAAACACAACAGCATATTCGTTGCCTTGCGCGTCCTTGCCAATCCTAATCGCACCCGCGTTCTCACCAGCAGCACCGATAACCCTATCTCCAGCGCACGGCAAATCGCGCAAAAGCGCGCGCGAAGACTTATAACTGCAATGCTCCGACCACATCGCAGAAACCAAGTCCAACTCAAGCGCGTTCGGCGTACGACCAAGTTCGCGGCAGAAAAAATCATATTCCTCTCGCGGCAAGCCTCGATGAGACGAGGCTTCGCGTGACGAGGCTTCGTGCGCTGAGTCTTGGTGCGTTGATTCTTGGTGCGTTGATTCTTGGCGGGATAATAATTTAAAAGACGAATCTTTGCGTGACGAGTCTTGGCTAGCTGCGCTAGCTGGCAAATCCACCAATGGCGTGCTCGCCGTATCGTCAATCTTTAGGTTA
>JABAAW010000055.1 GCA_014238535.1 Alphaproteobacteria bacterium | reverse complement strand
CCTAAATATTGTACGAGTGCTGAATTATACTTTTCTTCCGCTTTGATTCTTGCGGTAAAATTGTAACGACATGCTTTGAGACAGAATTCTTCATTAAACACTCGTTGGCAAGCCTGCGCCCGTATGCATCGATTGTCAAGATACGCTCTAAACTGTTAGGCGGATCTAAGGTTTCTTGTTCGTATTTTTGCATTATGTGCTGTAATAATGGAACTATTTTATCAAAGGTAATATTTTGTGAGAGAAAAGATTTCACCAACACCTCGTTAGCAGCGTTTAAAATTATTGGTGCAACTCCGTTTATTAAGCTTGCACGAGCAAGAGCTGGTGCTGGGAAACGAATAGAATCGATCTCACTGAAAGAAAGATTATCAATCTTGCGCCAATCGAATTGTTGTGGTGCGTTTGCCTTGCTGATAACTCGCTGTGGCCAATGTAGTGCATGCCAAAGTGGTGCCCGCATGTCGCACGCGCCAAGATGGGCAAATGTAGAGCCGTCGCGATAAGCAACCATTCCGTGTACTACTTGCTGTGGATGTACAGCTATATCGATATGTTTTTCATCGATATCGAAAAGCCATGAGGCCTCGATAACCTCCAGGGCTTTGTTCATCATGGTAGCTGAATCTACTGCGATTTTTGCTCCCATGTGAAAATTGGGATGAGCGCAAGCCTCGTGTGTGGTTATGGTGGACAGAGTATCGGCAGGTTGATTAAGAAAGGGACCGCCTGATGCGGTAAGTATAATCTTATCCAATGCTTCGCGTTTTTTTTGCCCCTCAAGTATTTGAAATATGGCGTTGTGTTCTGAATCGGCAGGAACAATTGGACTTTGATACCTGACGCAGTGTTGGAGAAACCACGATCCACCAGCGACTATGCACTCCTTGTTTGCTAGAACAAGTTTAGTTTTACACTCGGCGGCAGCCATCGTTGGTAACAACCCGCTAACGCCAGAAATTGCAGCAACGGTGGCATCATTTGGAAGCCTTGCGGCGTCCAGTACCGCTTGTTCGCCAGCCCCTGAACGCACACCACTAGCGTGCAATCGTTGACGCAGTGCGTCATGATGCTGTGGGTTGGCGAGTGCAGCAAAGTCGGGGCGATGGCGAGCGCATAATTCTACTAGCCCATCTATATCGTTTGCTGCGCACAGCGCAACTACGCGAAAGCCTGCTTGCTCGCATACCTCCAGGCTCGCGCGTCCAACGGTACCGGTTGCTCCTAAAACGCTGACCGAAAGCTTTTGCATGCGCTAATCTTTAAATTCTTATAGCAGTTGCAATTTATCATCCAATGACAAAAGCAAGAACGACATTGGTACAGCGCATAGGAATCCATCAATCCGATCAAGGATACCGCCGTGTCCTGGTAATAGTTCGCTAGTGTTTTTTATACCGACACGGCGTTTCATCTTTGATTCGGCAAGGTCTCCGAATTGCGCCGCGAGCGCGACTATTACGCTCGCAAGTAAGCCCAGCATTAGGTTAGCATCGGCTTTTCCAATGTCTATCAATAATGTTCCGCAAATTCCTGCGAATATCAATCCAGATAGTAATCCAGCCCAGCGTTTATCTGGGCTTACTGCAACCCAAAGTTTTGGTCCTTTTATAATTTTTCCACCAAATAGTGCTGTGGTATCGAAAACTATAACCACAGCAACTGTCCATATCAGCGCGTATATATTGAATTCTTCGTAAATTCCCAAAAAGCCAACGCCAAGTGCGGAAAGGCATGTAAAACCAAGAAATGCGTGAGACTGGCTTCGTTGCAAAAATAGTAATGATACTGGTAAGAATAGAGGTATCAATACTAGACATGATAGACCTAAAAAATAATATGCTAGCATTACTAAAAACAGTGCCCCGATTAGTGGCTTGTGTTCGCGTTCTTCTTCCAAAGGGGCAAGCCGCGCCCACTCCCATCCAGCTATCAGTATCACTATGATAGTAGCAGGCCATAGCAAAATTTTGGCAAACAATAACAACGCGCATAGCAACAACAGCATCGCTATGCCAGTTGTCAATCTTGTCAGTCGAGGCTCTGCGTTTTTTATACTATTTAGCCATTGGTTCATGTTTTTCATTCTTGCTCTTGTATTTTTTCTTGTTCCGCCTCTGGGCTGGCGCCAAATCGCCTTACGCGAGTCGTGAATTCTATCAGCATTTTATCAAGTTTTTTTTCATCAAAATCTGGCCAAGGGCAATTTGTAAACATTAGTTCTGTGTAAGCACTTTGCCACAGCATGAAATTGCTAATGCGTTTCTCGCCTCCTGTACGCAATAGCAGATCGGGGTCTGGGAATGCAGCTGTGTCGAGAGCTGCGGCTAGATGTTGCTCTGACAATTCTTCTACTCGCTGTTTGCCTGCCAAACAAGCTCGGGCGATTCGCTGCGTCGCTTGTAGAATTTCTGCTCGCCCCCCATAGTTTAATGCAAGACCTAAATCCATCCCAACATTATTTCTAGAGTCTTGCTCTAGCTTGGTGATCTTTGTTGCTAGAGCGGGGGGTAGGCGTTCCTTGTTGCCGAAAACGGTCAAGCGCACACGTTTTTCATCAAGAAATGTATCCGAATTGCCATCTAGATAGTTTTCAAGTAACCGCATTAACCCATCTATTTCATGTTGCGGTCTTCGCCAATTCTCGCTTGAGAAAGCAAAAAGGGTCAAATACGGGATTCCTTTTGCAAGTGCGTAGCGTAGAATTTTTCTTGCAACTTCTGCTCCCGCCTTATGCCCGAGGAATCTAGACTTGCCATGTAGTTTTGCCCATCGACCATTACCATCCATTATAATGGCAAGGTGTCGCGGTAGATTAGCTAGTTGCAGATCGTTGGGATTTTGCTTTTTAAATATAGGGGCAAGAGAATTAGCTTCGCCATCATCAAGCTGCTTTGGCAGTCTTGTAGGCGAATAAAAGACCTGACCCGAAGCCAAGCGCGTCACGGCGTGGCAATTTCTTGTTCTTTACTACGCAAACTTTCGTCTATTTTGCCAACGTAGCGGTCGGTTACCTTCTGCACCGTTTCACTGAAGCGTTGTGATTCGTCTTGTGAGATTTGCTTATCCTTCTCCATCTTACGAATACTATCGATTGCATCGCGGCGTACGTTGCGTACGGCAATTCTTGCTTCTTCGGCACAACGGGCTGCGATTTTTATCAAATCTTGCCTGCGCTCGGCACTTGGGCTTGGCAAGTGCAGGCGTATTACCGCGCCTTCTGTTTGCGGAGTAAGCCCCAAGTCAGATTCGTTGATTGCCTTTTCTATTGCAGGTACGATACTTGCATCCCATACATTGATGCTTAAAGTACGAGAGTCGACTACGTTCAGATTTGCTAGCTGTTCGATTGGTTGGCTAGTATCGTCGTACGCGCGTACCGTTAAAGAAGCGAGTAGCGAAGTCGAGGCTCGCCCAGTACGTAGCCCCCCAAGTTCGCGCACGAATACATCTAATGCTCCATCCATTCGTTTCTCATACTCCTTGGTTGAAAAATTATCAGAATCCATAAGCAATTTATAAGCAGTACTGTGGTTACACTCGTTCGATTACACGATAGCCCACTAGTTTAAACCTCCTCCTTCGTTAGCCATGCTATCCTCTTCACCGAGCGCAAAGCGTAAAAATCCTTTGATGCGAATAGTATGCCCTGCGATATTACTCATTTCATCTAACATCGAGGTAATTGAGCGGTCCTCATCCAAGGCATATTTTTGTTCTTGTAAAACAACGCTACGGAAAAATTTCTCCATTCGCCCAGCAACAATTTTATCTATCGGTGCATTGGCAGGACTATTGCTACGTGCTTGCTCCGTTAGTATACTTTTCTCTTGTGCGATTACGCTTGCTGGGAGGTCATCTCTGCTGACTACGCTTGGATGGGCTGCGGCGATATGCATGGCGATCGCTTTCCCTTGCTCCGTGAGTGCCTCAGGGTTCATTTCGCCCTCAAGAGCCAACACAACACCTATTTTGCCCATAGAAGTATCGGTAAAGTCTTCTCCAACCATTTTGTTATCTTTTCTGCTTTCCGCTAAATCTCTTTCGATGCGCGCGTGCATGTACGAGACGATAAGGCCTTGCTCTACACTCAAAAATCCGCATCTGCGTAAGCGCATATTTTCACCAATCGTCCCAATAAGATTTTGTAGAGTGCTCTCGATACTATCTTCCCCTCCTTCACTCATGGGTAACGCAAGCAATTGTTTGGAGTTAGTTGCTCCCTCAGCAAGTGCGCGATTCGCTATGGTTTGCAGAAATTGTTGGAAGGAAGCGTTTCGTGCAACGAAATCGGTTTCGGCATTCAGTTCTAGGAGCACTGCCTTTTTTTGACCTTGCGCACATATTGCAATCAAGCCCTGTTCGGTTGTTCGTGATGCCTTAGCTTGCGCACCAGCCAAACCTTTCTTTCTTAACCACGCTTTAGCTTCTGTTATTTCACCAGCACTTTCTTGTAGTGCGCGTTTACAATCCATCATGCCAGCGCTGGTATCCGTACGCAGGCGCTTTACTAGTTCAGCACTAATTTTAGTCATCGTTCCTAGATTTTTGTTTTCTATACATAGTTTTTTGTTTCATATCTAGGGTATCGTTAATTTTTTTCTTGTTCTGCACTTTTCTTTTTCAGCTTTACGATCTTTACGCTGTCTTTTTTTTGTTTAGAATCTGTTTCTTCCTTTTTTGTTGTCTCTTTTATGTTCTTCTCGTTTGTATCTTTTGTATCTTTTGTAGTATGAGTTTTTGTTTTTCTATCGGTTTTTTTATCACCTTTTTTAACATTTATATCGTCTTTTCCTGTCTCATCGGCTAGCGCAGGCTCGCTATCTGGTTTT
This sequence comes from Alphaproteobacteria bacterium, assembly GCA_014238535.1. Lineage (GTDB taxonomy): Bacteria > Pseudomonadota > Alphaproteobacteria > JABAAW01 > JABAAW01 > JABAAW01. Next base: position 683 of record JABAAW010000055.1, on the reverse strand, counting down.
TGGTCTAGACGCGCAAGAGATTGTTCAAGCCCGCTTAAAACAGCTTGCGATACCAATGTTAGATAGAATTTAAGTGCTCGGGCGGCATCATCGTTACCCGGCACTGGGTATGTTATACCATCGGGATTGGAGTTGCTGTCGAGAATAGCGACAATTGGGATATTAAGGTTTTGCGCCTCCTTTACAGCTGTCGATTCCTTGTTTGTATCGATCACGAGTATCAGGTCTGGTAATTCGCTCATCTCACGAATTCCTCCCAAGGCTTTCTCTAGTTTGTCGCGCCTGCGTGTTAGGCTTAGCTTTTCATGTTTGGTTAGCCCCTCGAGTGCGTCGTCTTTCTCTAACTTTTCGTCCAGCTCTTTTAGGGAGTTGATTGACTTCGACACGGTTTGCCAGTTAGTAAGAATTCCTCCCAGCCATCTACGGTTAATATAAAATTGTCCACAAGACTTAGCCGTATCTGCCACTATAGTTTGTGCTTGTCTTTTCGTTCCAACAATTAAAAGTTTGCCTCCTTGTGCGATTGCACTGCGCATCACGGCCAATGCTTGACGTAACAACTGTGAGCTTTGCTCTAAGTCGATGATGTGCACACCATTGCGTTGCCCAAAAATCCATGGCAACATTTTTGGATTGCATCGCCTTGTAGTATGACCGAAATGCATGCCAGCCTCGACCATTTG
>JABAAW010000054.1 GCA_014238535.1 Alphaproteobacteria bacterium | reverse complement strand
GTGGCGAGAGTGCGCAGATGCCGGGTTTTTACAAGACGGGAGACTTTGACCTTGCGGGTTTTGCGCTTGGAGCGATCGAGCGTGATGCGCCGTTTAGAGAGCGTCGCCCTGAGATTGGCGACAAGTTATTCGCTGTTCCGTCGAGCGGTTTTCACGCGAACGGCTTTTCGCTTGTGCGTGCGGTTCTCGACAAGAATCCTAGTTTGAAGAATGACGCTGGCTTATTGGAAAATCTTCTGCGTCCTACTTTTATCTACAGCAAGTTTTTTGCGCCGTTGATAGCGGGTGATTTGCTATCGGGCATTGCGCACATTACGGGCGGAGGGATAGGTGACAACTTACCGCGTATTTTGCGCGTTGGGCAAAAGGCGCGAATAGACTTGAATAAGTTTCCGCGCCCTGAGGTATTTACGACTATCCAGCGGGCTGGTTCTATCAGCGAGCGCGAGATGCGGCGTGTGTTTAACTGCGGTATTGGGGTTATAGTGGCGGTATCGCCTTGCAAGGTTGAATCTTTTTGCGCGGCGGTTTCTGGCATCGATGTTTTGCCTGAAGCGAAGGCTATGGTTGAGATGGTTGATATTGGCGAGATTGAAGAGGCATCTGCTGATGGAGCGCGCAAACCACATGCTTATTTTTCTGACGATAGATAGATAAGAGAATAGGTATTATTGGTGCGCGCTATAGATAGAAGATGTCGCGTTGCGGTTTTGCTATCGGGTCGTGGTCGAGGCTCGAACTTGCGAGCGTTGGTCGCTGCGTCGCGAGCTACTGAATTTTCGGCAAGCATTGATCTGGTAGTTGGCACGAGTGACTCTGATGGCTGTCGCTTTGCGCGCGCTGAGGGTATAGAGACGGTAGTTATCCCCTATGGTAGGGGGGGTGGCAAGTTTGACGCTACTTTTGAGAACGAGTTGGATGGATTGTTGCGCTCGCGTTCTATCGCGCTTATATGCTTGGCGGGCTTTATGCGAATACTTTCTGGTTCGTTTGTAGATAAGTGGCGAGATTGCATATTGAATATCCACCCGTCGTTGCTGCCGCGCTTGCGAGGCTTGGATACGCATCGGCGTGCGCTTGCTGCGGGTCATGTTGAGCATGGATGTAGCGTTCATATAGTGACGCAGGGTTTGGATATGGGTAGGGTCTTGGACCGCTCACCTTTACAGATAAAATCTGATGATAGGCCTGATAGTTTGGCTGCGCGAGTTCTAGAGTTGGAGCATCGTCTCTACCCCCGAGTTTTAGATAGTTATGCGCGTGGTATCGTTGCGAGTTGAAGTTACGGTTGGTATCTAAAGAAGAAGAAGCAAGCGGATGTGCATGGCAGTATATCGGTTGCGATGAAGTATTTTCCTAGTTCTGGTATTTTTTCACTGCTTTCGCCTATATGCTCGCCTTTATTTTTGTCTTTATTTTTGTTTTTATTTTTGCCTTTGCTTTTATTTTTTAGCGGAGCGGTTTGAAAGATGATTAGCGCGTTGTTTTTGAACCAATTTTCACGAGCGAAAGCTTCGGGAGCTTCGACTGCTTTTTTGAGGCTATATGGGGGTGTAAAAAAGGCGAGTGAGATTTGTTTAGCATTTTCGTATGGGCATGGAGGTGGTTTGAAAGCGTTGTTGTAGAAGATTTGTGAATTCAGTGCGCTTGTGCGCGGGTTATGGCGCAAGTTATGGCGAATAGCTTGAATTGCTGAGTGGTCATTGTCGAAGAAAGCGGCTTGCCCTTGCCAACGGCTTATGGCTTCTATGCCCAACACGCCGCTGCCGGCGAAGACGTCGAGTATCCATAGATGTTCTTCGCTTGAATTTTCCAGCGCGGTTTTTTTTTCGTTATTTACGCTTGCGAGGAATTTTTTTTTATAGATAGCGTCGTTTAGATTTTCATTGTGCTGTATTTTATCGAAAAGTGATTTTCGTGCGCGAGTTGCTATGGGTCTTGTTTCCATTCCGCTTGGCGTTTGCAAGGTTAGCCCTCGTTTAGTGCCCGAGATTATTCGTGGTGCTTTTGAGTATTGCATGTGTTTATTTTTTAGTGCGTTTGTCGACAATTTATTCTTTTTCTCCGAGAGTGGTTGCGCTTTTATTGACTGTGTTGTTTGAAGAATTTGTCAGGTATTGCTTTCCGCAGAGATTTTTCTGGCACGACTTTTAGTTCTCCAGCTGCGAGTTCGCCCAAGACGAAAGGTCCGTATTGTGTTCGTATTAGTCGCGCGACTCTAAGCCCTAGCGCGTGCATGATTATTCGTAGTTCGCGATTTTTTCCTTCGTGTAGAGTAGCCTCGATCCAGAAGTTGCTTCTCTCGCAGCTGTGCGAGTTGGCGGTGGATTTGTTGCTTTTTGTGCTCGCTTGCTTTTTTTTTGTTATTGCGATTGGTTGGTATTGGATTCCGTTGACCTTGATTCCGTCGGCGAGTTTTGCTAAGCGTTCGCGAGTTTGCTTATTGTAGATGCCGTTGATGCGCATACGATATCGGCGCAGCCATGCGTTTTGCGGATGTTCGAAGTTTCGCGCGAGTTCGCCGTCGGTTGTCATGAGTAGTAAACCTTCTGATAGCAGGTCTAGACGCCCGATGGGTTTGAGTCGCTTAAGCTCGGGAGGCAAGAAGTCGGTAATGCACCGTCGCGCACGAGCGTCGCAGCGAGATGTTAGCGTTTCGCGTGGCTTATGGAATAGGAATAGTTGTAGTGGCTTACTTGGTGGCAGAGGCTTTCCGTCTATGGTTATCCTATCGTTTGTTGTCACATTTTGTGCGGGCGAGTTGAGTTTTTTTTCGTTGAGAGTAACGCGTCCGCCTACGATTAAGGCTTCTGCTTCTCTGCGTGATGCTATTCCTGAGTCTGCTATTCGTTTTGCGATACGCATGGTTTCAGGGATGGTTTCAGGGATGGTTTCAGGGATGGGTGAGGGCTTGTGGGGGATGGTTTTTGCTTGGTATTTGCTTGTGCTTATTTGAAAGCCCGAAAAGTTACATGCCCCATTTTTCTTCCCTTTCTAGTTTCGCGCTTTGCGTATAGATGCACGACTGCGTTTGGCATGGCTAGGTATTCGGGGTATTTTTGCCATGCTTCACCGAGCAAGTTTACCATGCGTGCGTTAGCGGAGGGAGTCGTTTTAGCGAGTTTCCAGCCTAGTATTGCGCGTAGTAGCTGTTCGAACTGGCTAGTTGGTGCTGCGTCGATGGTCCAGTGCCCTGAGTTATGCGGTCTTGGAGCCATTTCGTTTACGAAGAGTTTTCCGTCTTGCGTTACGAAAAACTCGACGGCGAGCAAGCCTACGATATCTAGTGCGTCTACTAGATTTTTTGTCCACTTTTGCGCGCGTGCGAGCAGGCTTGCCGATATTTTTGCGGGCGTTCGACTCTCGTGCAAGATACCATTTTTGTGGAAGTTTTCGGTTGCGGGGAAGCATTCGCACTCGCCGTTGGTGCTGCGTGCTGCGATGATCGAGAACTCTGAGAGCAGGTTGAGATGCTTTTCTAAGATTGCGATTTTGTCATCGCTTTGCTGCTTGGTGATTTTTATGGAATTGCTAATAGCCTCCCACGCTTGTTCTGCTTGTTCGGGGCGCGAGATGAGTTGTTGATTTTTTCCGTCGTAGCCGCCGCTTGCGCTTTTTAGCAGTGCTGGTAGTCCGATTTTTTTTATGGCGTGCGCTAGGTTGAACTCGTTGTTTTGAAATGATGACACTGCTTGCCAAGGGGGGGTATCGAGTTGGCATTGCTCGAAGAACGATTTTTCGGCGATTCGATTTTGCGCTATAGCGAACGCGCGTGCTGAGGGGTATAGGGGTTTTATTTTTTCGACAATGCGCAAAGTTTCTAGCGGAATGTTTTCGAACTCGCAAGTTATGACGTCGCAACGCCTTGCGAATCGTTGCAGAATTGTTTTGTCGTTGTATTGCGCGCGGAAGATTGCTTGCGCGACCTCGAATGCGGGCGCGAGGGGTTCGGGAGCGAAGATGGCGGTTTTTAGCCCTAGTTTTGCGGCGGCGATAGCAGTCATTCGCGCCAGCTGCCCGCCGCCGATGATTCCGACGAGAGCGGTCATTCTAGATTACTTGCCGAGTATTATCTGTGATCAAAGAGTGCTTTCAGGCAATTTTTTTACGCATTGTGTTTGCGTTGCTCGTTTTTATATATGTTTTTTGCTTGTTGTAATGTGGTGTCTATGAAGTTACGAAATCCATTATTATCTTTTTTCTGCACGACGCTATAAGCGCCATTAGTTTTTGTTTCAGGTATAGGTATGGGCTTTATGGGAACGCTATCGGTTTGCTTTTTTCGGTATGCTTGCAGAGATTTTTTTATTTTTGCATCTGTTTGCGCTAGCACGGCGATAGCGAACAGGGCGGCGTTATGCGCGCCGTCGATGCTGAAGGTAGCGACGGGCACCCCCTTTGGCATCTGAGCTATTGAGAGTAGGGAATCGAGTCCTCCTACTTTAGAGTTTCCGATGGGCACGGCATATACTGGAATGGGAGTTTCGGCGGCTAGCATACCTGGCAGATGCGCGGCGCCGCCTGCGCCGGCGATAATCGCGCTGACGCCATTTTTTTCAGCGTTTTGCGCGTATTTTCGTAGCCGTTCTGGCGTGCGATGTGCTGATAGTATGCGCTCCTCGCACTTGATGGAGAATTCTTTAAGCAGCTGCGTTGCTTGCCGCATGGTTGCATAATCGGACTGGCTGCCCATTACGACGGCGATTTTTTTCCGACTGGTTTTCAAACCCGAGATTTGTATGTTGTTGCCAACAGCGAGCGCAACCATAAACCACTTGCAACTAGAAAAATATTAATAAACTTCCGCCCCATTATAAAACATTTTTCCTCTCCTGTTAACAAATTGTTAAACTCCAACCAGCAAGGTAGACTAAAATTTATTCTTTAGATTCGAGTTTTTGTTTCCTTTCCACCTATTATTTAATAATTATCGCTATATTTTTGCATTCGCGCTGCCATTTCCTCGATTCTTGAAGCGGTACGGCGAAAGTCTTTAGCGCTACTATGACCGCTATATAGTTTTATAGGCATTTGTGCTTGAGCTTGGCATAGTATGATTGCGCGTTGCTCGTAGAACAGGTCTACTAATCGCATCAGTCGTTTTGCGCTATTGCGTTGAGCCTCGCCTAGTTTTGGTATTTTGCTTATGAATAGCAAATCGCAATGGAGTAGCAAGTTTCGATAATCGCGCACGCCGCGAGGTTTTTGGCATATTTCATTGAATGATACGATTGCGACGCCGCGTTTGAGGCTGTTTTTACCCAAACTTTTACCCAGGCTTTTACTTAAGCTTTTGCTTGGAGACGCGAAGTTTTGCAAGGTTATTGCGCGATTTTCACAAGTTATGGTTTTATTTTTCAGCACGGATTCTGGCATTACGCAGTGTGCGAAAACATCTAGTAGAGAAGATTCAGCCCTTGTGTAGCCAATTAAATTAAATTGTAAATTAAACTGTAAATTAGATTTTTTATCAGGCTGTGTTTTTTTGTGCGCTGGCTTATGTAATGTAGCGCGATAGTCTTTGCGCGCGTGTATGGGCATAGTTTGTACGCTTGCCTTTAGTTTTTGTACGAATGGCTTGAAGTTTTGGTATTTTAGCCCGCCCTTGTATAGTTGGTCTGGCGAGAAGTT
>JABAAW010000053.1 GCA_014238535.1 Alphaproteobacteria bacterium | reverse complement strand
TCGGACCGCCTATCGCACCAGATACCGCATAACGACCACCACGACGCAAAACTCGCAACAAGTCCATCCACTCGCCACCGTTAGTAATATCGCCGCCAACCAAGTCTATAACCACATCGAGCGAATCCTCCGCTATACTCTCGCGAAGTGGATGCCCTCGCTCAATATAGCGATGCGCACCACGCTCGCATACAGCATCCCCCTTGCCCGCGCCAACTAACGCCGTTACATCCGCCCCTCGCAAGCGCGATAACTGCACCGCAGCAAGTCCTACCCCGCCAGACGCTCCCGTTACTAAAACCTTCTCGCCAGCACTAACCCCCGCACGCGAAACCATGCCCTCAGCAGTCGAATAAGCACACGGAATCGCCGCTAACTCGCTATCCGATAAACGCGAACTTATCGCATGCGCCTCGCTCGATCTAAGCGAAACATATTCCGCATAACAGCCGTTCATCTCAGAGCCTAAACACGCACTGCGCGTATCGCTGATATACTGCATCGCGCACAGCAATACGCGCTCGCCTATACGCGAACTAGATACCAAAGCTCCAACGCTAACTATCTCGCCACAGCCGTCCGCTCCTTGTATGAACGGAAACGATAGCGCATCGCCAGACCAACTGCGCAAATCTCCACTATTGCCCTGCGCACCAGTAACCTCGCGCGGCGAACTAGGAAGCGCGTTCAAACTACGATTGGGATTGGGGTTGGAATTGGGATTGGGATTGGCAGCGCTCGTGCTACCTACGCTAAAGCCCGTCTCTCCGCCCTCGCCGGTCGCTACCTTCACAGAAGAATCATACCAGCCACTGCGCGTGTTGATGTCCGTATTGTTGATCGCCGCAGCCCTAAGGCGAACCAAAACCTCGTCCGACTTCGGACGCGGCAGCGGGATATCCTCACGATACTCAAGCTGCTCAATACCTCCATGACCGTTGAGTAAAACTCCACGCATATTTATAGGAAGGGGCGATGCCATTCTCTTGTCCCTTTTCTCTTTTCTCTATTATCTCAGGCTAAAACTAACGCCTAAACTAACACCAAAAATAAAGTGTTGCGGGGGTAGGATTTGAACCTACGACCTTCAGGTTATGAGCCTGACGAGCTACCAGACTGCTCCACCCCGCACTCGCACCATAGCCATATGCCAATAGCGCGTCAACCTCGCTATCTCGAAAAGTCACTCGTGCCAAAAAATAGCGCAGGTGTAAAGCAGCAGCAGGCAGGAGAAGCTCTCGCAAGAAGTGGAGCGATAGAACGCTGGCAGAAGCCGAGCGCGTATCTCTTGCAGGATCGATTACTCGTTAGCGCAGGTATAAATTATTCGGTTGTAAAAATAATATGCTTATGCTACCTAATAGATCAACACAGGGGAAGCCTCGCATCTAGCCGCCTCCCATCAGACCACTCGACTAAACTGCAAAGCCAACTGCAAAAACATAGGAGATACAAAAATGGTAGACTATGTCATAAGCACAGGGTTGCCCCTGTATTCCGAAGCAAGAGCCATCATAAAATTCTTGGATGGAAAATCAGTCGCCGAAATTAACAAGTTACGAGAAACAATCTCAAAACAGCAACGTAATTCAAAAATTAATGTAAATTGGGCAGACCCCGATACATGGATCTCAGAAATCCTAACCGACAGAGCACAGGAATTAGCAAGGGAGCTATGGGAAAATAGCAACGGGGTGGCTAATCCAAGACGTATATTTCCATCAAGTACATTTGCAAGCCTACACGAACTACTACAACAAAGAGGGCAATACACCGTTACTAAAGAAGGAAACGATTTTATTAACGAGCAAGATGCTGCTATCAAAACAGCCGATAGTAAAGAAGGAATCGATTTCATTCTCAATAAAATTAAAGAACAGCAGCCTTGTAGAAGAGCAGATATACTAGAAGCCTGGGGAAAATTTCTAGTAGATGCTAACTTCAAAGTTACGGTAAGAAGCTTTATAGATGCATTGTTAGGAGGTAGGTTTGCTAACTTGCTGCAACGCGGTCTAATAGCACGAAAAGGAACCGCATACGTCGTAACAGAAAATGGAACTGCATATTTACAGTCGATCAGTAAATTTAGCGATGTCGAAAAAGATAAAATCTTAGAGCAAGTCGGAAAACTCAGAGAATCTATAAATACTAAATTACTCGCTAACATTAGTGCCATAGAAACAGAAACCTTTACAAAGTTCGTCGCAGACCTACTGACAAGAATGGGCTACGAAAATGCTGAAGTAACTAGATACTCTAATGATGGAGGAATCGATATAACCGCTAAAAAAGTAGATGGGCTTACAGAAATCAATTATGTCTTCGAAGTAAAGCGACAGCAAAACGATATTCAGAAAAATGAAATAAATGAATTCGCAGGCGAAATGGGCGGTATAAAAAGAGCAGATGTTGGCGTATTCATTACAACCGGTAAGTTCTCCGATGCAGCAAAAGAAACCGTCGAAAATCTGCGGGATAGTAAAATAATCACTCTGATCGATGGCGACGGCTTGATAGAACTGATCAGAGAACACAATATCGGAATAGAAAAAGAAACTATCGAACTATACGATATCGATAAAGCATACTTCCAACAAGATTTTAGCCAATACTCATACATAGAGGACAGCAGCGGGACATCTCCGTAAAAATCTTAATAAGCTGATCATAACTTATTCATGTCACTCGACTAAACTGCAAAGCCAACTTCAAAAACATAGGAGAAACGAAAATGGTAGAATACACACTAAGCACATTGCTACCCAACTATACCGCAGCAAAAGCTGTTATAAAATTTTTAGACAACAAAATAGTATCTGATATCTTCGCTATCTCAGGGCAAACACACGATTATATGCAAAACTCAAAAAATGATGATTGGACAAACCCTGACGAATGGATCGGAGAACGCCTTAACGGCAAAGCCCAAGAACTGGCAAGAGAGTTGTGGGAAGATAGTGAAGGGGTAGCTAACCCACGCTATGTATTGCGATCTACTCTTTTCGCAGTGCGCCTCGGGCTACTGCTACAAAGAAGGGAATACTCCATAACCGAAGCAGGTAATAAATTCATCAACGGAGACGAGGAGGTTATCAAAACAGCCGATAGCAGAGAAGGCGCTCAGTTCATACTCGATAAAATTAGAAAACATCAGCCTTGTGATAAAGAAAATATACTAGAAGCATGGGGAACATTTACGAGAGATGCTAACGCAAGATACATACAGCAAATTAATATAGAGCCTTCTCTAGCAACTAGGTTGGACAATCTAGCGCAGCGGGGGTTAATAAAACAAAGCAGGAACTCATACAGTACAACAAATGAAGGAAATGCCTATCTACAATCGATCGGTAAATACCGAAATGTCGAAAAAGATAAAATCTTAGAACAAGTCGGAAAACTCAGAGACTCTCTAAATGATAAATTACTCGCCAACATTAGAGGAATAGAGCAGGAGAATTTTAAATACTTCATAGTAGACCTCTTGCAAAGGATGGGATACGAAAATGTCGATGTGACTGGCTACTCTGGGGGAGTCGGGGTCGATGTAACCGCTAAAAAAATGGAGGGACCTACAGAAATCAACTATGCTGTCGAAGTAAATCTGCAGAAAGATGACATTCCGGAAGGCTCTATAGACCAGTTCGCAGGCGCAATGGGACGTAAAAATAAAGCAGACGTCGGCCTATTCATTACAACCTCTAAGTTCTCTGATGGCGCAAAAAAAGCTGCCAAAACTCTACGAGAAGAAAGTAGAAAAATAATCACTCTAATCGATGGCGACGGATTGATAGAGCTAATAAGAGAACACAATATAGGAATAGAAAAAGAAACTATCGAACTATACGATATCGATAGTGCTTATTTTCAACAACAATTCAAAGAAGAAGCAGAAACGCAAACACAACAACTACAACAAATGCAACAACCTTAGTTGATAGAGCATGAGGGGTTTTTACCCGAAGGGTTTTTACCCGAAGGGTTTTTACCCGAAGGGTTTTTACCCGAAGGGCTTTGCCCTCCCTCGCCTGAGGGACTAGGAGTCCCCCGTCAAAAAAAGTACGAGGGGAGGGGGCGCCGCAGCTGCGGTCGAGCCTGCGTGCGCTGTGGGCTTCGTCATGCTGGGTAGGTTGTCTGCAGGCGGCTAGGTTTGCGGGCGGTGTTTTTTGCTTGTCTAAACATTACGCTTATGCTATCTTTTCGCGCAGTGTAGGGGCTCTGCTCCTCTTCGCGTATGTATAAAAATAAATCTAACGGAGTGATAAAATGGCTGGTAATCTTACTAAAGAAATTATTAAATTTTTAAAAGATAATTCAGAAAAGCGGTATGAGGTTACCGAAATTGCTAGAAAAATTACTGAAAAAATTACTGAACAAATAGGTACAGATAATACAAGTAGTGTACCGAATTCCTTGCGCAAAAGATTTAAAGAAATTAAGGGAGACAAAATTCCAAGTGATTTTTTCTCAGATTTCAGAGCTATAACATCTGTTATTCTAGCTTATAACGCTGCAAGAGGTAAATTGCAGAGAATAGAAGGGGAAGGTTTCTTAAAATACTATTATACAGAAAAACCATCTGATGCAGAACTACCTAAAGATTCCGTCAAGGCTGAGGAAGAAGAGCAGAGATCAGAGCAAGGATTGTACCCTATTTTATCTAGCTATTTAAAAACCAAGGCTATCGGTAGTATAAGAATTCGTGAAAGTTCAAGTCGTAATAGTTCGGTCAGAGGTACGAATCGCTGGCTACATCCAGATTTGATAGGAATTCAATACCTGAGCGATAATTGGAATAGCAATGTGGGGGCTTGTGCGAAAGGGAGTTTTGGTTCGCAAATTAAACTTTGGTCATTTGAAGTAAAAACTTCAATTAATCGTGGTAATGTACGCGATTGTTTTTTCCAAGCTGTCGCCAATTCTTCTTGGGCAAATTTTGGTTATTTAGCTATCGAAAAAATTGTTGGTGCTGACAGAGAATTAAGAATGCTATGCAATCGTCATGGAATAGGCGTGATCATTCTTAACAGAAGCAAAGAAGAAAGTGATTATATCCATACTCCAGCAAGAGAGAATTACGATGTCGATTGGGAAATGGTTAATCGTCTTTTTGAAGAAAACCCAGACTTCAAAAATGGAGTTAAAAGCATTCGTAGTTTATATCAAGATGGAGATTTTGATAGAGAATTTTGGGGGTTGGACGACGAATAGAAATTGTAACTATTCGTTGCAGCTGCGTTCGCCTCGGCGCCAAGACCAAGGGGGGGTGAAGCAACCAGACCATAAACCTAGTCCAAGTCGCTGTGCCGTAGACTGCGCTCGTAAATACGCACCGCCAGAATAACGCGTGTAGTCAACCGCTAGTCCTAGCGCAACCATGCGCTCGCCAAAATCACTAGCTAAATCTTTACTAAAATCTTGCGCAGCCGTATCACTAACTACCCCATAGCATCTGCCAACCGCTCGGGCGTAGCGATCGTAGTCGATTATTCGACAAACCGCATAGTCCAAGCCCGAAACTAATCTACGCAAGCCCGCCGTCGCCGCAACTCCACAATTCCATAGCCCCGAACGCGCCGCAAGTTCGCTCGCTCTCGATACGCAAGTCTGGCGAGACTCCGGCGAGTCAATGCCCGCCAAGCGCACCTTTACCCCGCCAACATATAGCGTGTAGCCATCTATTACCCTACCAACTTTACCACTAATCTTGTCGTCAATCTTGTCGTCAATCTTGTCGTCAATTTTGTCGTCGG
>JABAAW010000052.1 GCA_014238535.1 Alphaproteobacteria bacterium | reverse complement strand
GCTTGCTGCGGGAATAAGGAAAGCAACAGCGAAGGTAGACCACTACCTACCGCAAGTACAACCGAACGCACAGTCTCCTCTGTAGCAATTTCGCCTTGCCGTGAGAATAGGCGATATCTACCATTACCATCGCAAGATAAGCCTGAAATATCAGCGTAAATAGTTTTCGTTTTCTGTCTACAGGTCGACTTCGTATGCGCACTTTTATACGCCCTTGAGCGGGCATGAAGCTGTTTATTAGCAAAAAGCGAGCGTGGCACAAGGGTTAGCGCGGAAGGAAATAAATTACCACCGAAAGCAGTTGCCAATTCGGTAAGCCCACTGATACGCTTCGCTTCACTTGGCTCTAGCCAAGCGCATAGATGCGGAAGTTCTTTTGCAAGCAAGCGCATGCGTTGCTGCTCTTTAATGTTTTGCGCTAGACGCAAAGCCCCTCGCCCAACAATTACCTCGCGTCGAGAGTTATGGGATGGTAGGGCACAATATGCTTGTTTCTCATAGAATTGACAAGCTATGCGATAGGCTTGCCGTATGAATAGAGCTTCTCTGCTAGTGCCGCGACGCAAACGAGGGCATACTAGTACGCGCGGAGGAGCGACAACTGGTTTTGTGCCGGATACCATGAGCACCCTAAATCCTCTTGCTCGTAGTTCTTCACACGCAGTGAGGGCTGCTATACCTGCGCCGACAACAGCAATAAGGTCTCCACGAGTCAAATTTTTTCTCAATAATGTTTTTTATTTATTTTCTTGTACCACAGACTTGGTAGCAAACGTTTTGCTCCCCTCTTTAACCAGCAAGAGTATTTACAAAAAAGCCTTGCAGAACCTCTCGTTTTTTACCTAATCCGGCCCGTTTACGCGTATGAAAACCATAGGCTTCGGCACGCTCACGCACACTCCTTGCGACCGAAAAGCTAGCGAGTTGCGGCACGTTTTCACCTGCTGTTCCACCTTCAGCTATGCGCGAACGGCTGCGAGTGCATCGCGCGATATGCGCAAAAATCTTTTCACTCCACATACTAGAATTATCTCGCGGCGCGAAGCCATCAAGATACCACCCGTCTACTTTCCTATCGGCTATACGCTCGAGCATAACATGTGCCTCCCCAAGCAATAGGGTTAGGCGTAGCGAAGGAGCAAGTCGCCAACAAAAATAAGTCGCATCCTGATTTTTTTCCAGTTCCTCCCAATAGGCAAGTAGTCGGCTTGCTCCGAAAATCTGTGACTTTATGTGCGTGCGTTGAAAATCTTCAGCTCGCATAGGGTGCTTTTCGATAGCGCAATAGTCCAAAGTTTTCACAACCGATAGATTACCGCTCTTCTTTTTCTGCCAGCGGTACCACAAACGACAAGTTTGCAGAAAGTTAACCCCAGCACCGAAACCCAATTCGACGATACGAAAAGATTGCGTAGGAAAAATTTGTACAGGAGTAGAAATTACACAGCCACCCCAAAAATTATCCCAAGCACTTGGCAAGCCCAATCCTTTGCAGAAGACATGCTCTGCCTCAGCTGCTATATCGTTTTCACCGAAATAGGAATCTCGAAAACGCGGCGCGTACGGTATTCCGTCTTTACTCCACAAAATATCTGCCCAATCTCTCTCCCCCACTAATTATGCCACCTATTTAAAGAATTTCCCATTGCCAGCAATTACTCCACTTTTTACCAAACTTGTTTCTTTTACCGCAATTATATGCTGTATTCGCAAAGTTAAGGCATGTATGGTATCGCAAAATACAAGACAATGTATCGTCAAAAGAACAACCATAAACAATAACTTCCCTAATAGTAATTTTTAAAGAGTAACCAAAAATCATGATGCCAGAACAAAGGCGAGATGAAAAAAATACAGACCAGATTGCCATGGCTTCTATCGAAGCTGGTGAAAAATCTGATGGCAGAAAAAATATCGAAAAATTTATAGGGTTTAGAAAGGCACGCAGATATGGTTTCGCAATTGATGGCTGGCTTGTTTTAGATAAACCTATAGGTCTCCGCTCGACCGCAGCGGTTTCGCGTGTACAATCACTTTTGCGCGCACGCAAATGCGGACACGCCGGCACGCTAGACCCCGCTGCCGAAGGTTTGTTACCACTCGCTCTAGGCACGGCGACCAAAACTGTCGCTTATGCCATGGACAGCACAAAGAACTACGACATAACCGTGCGCTGGGGTGAACGTAGCACTACAGATGATGGAGAGGGTGAAATAGAAGTAACCAGCGACAAACGCCCGTGCAGAGAGGATATCGAGAGTATTCTAGGGAAATTTATCGGTACGATAGAACAGCGCCCTCCTACATTCTCGGCACTGCGAATCGATGGCAAGCGCGCTTACGCGTTAGCACGTGAAGGTAAGAAGGTTTCTTTAGCAGCGAGACCTGTACAGATCATCAGTCTGAAGTTGCTCGAGATCATCAATCAAGACCTAGCACGCTTTTCAGTTGACGCTGGTAAAGGTACTTATATGCGTGCGCTCGCTCGTGATTTAGGTGAAGCATTAGGGTGCTATGGGCGCTTGCACAGTTTGCGTCGAAAGCGAGTCGGGGCTTTTTACGAAAAACATGCGATTTCTCTAGACGCATTGGAAAAAATAGTGCATAGCGAAGAGCAACAGAGTCAAACGCGCGAAGATATACTCTCGCGTTTGGGCGGCATGCTGTTGCCAGTCGAGTCGGTGCTGAATGAAATGCCGAAGCTTGCGCTTGACCACAACGAACAGAGGAAGTTTCGCCAAGGGCAAAGCTTATTGTTTGTAGGTGGCGAGCAAGAAGAGCGAGTGGCACATATTAAATCAAAACAGTATGTTGCTGTTTTTTCCTCTTATTCCTTGCCTAAATTGCTTGGAATAGGTAGCCTACATAATGGTTTTTTTAAAGCTATTCGTCTATTCGTTCAACCTTCATCATCACAAAAATATCTTGCAACACACGCTATACGGAAACAACGCAAGAACCTACAACGACACAGAACAAAAAATAGAAGTTTTACAGATAATACCATAAACCGCTAATATGACACGCTTGAAAGATGCCGTTACTTAAAGAACAAAAAGCCTCACTGATAAAACAACATGGGCGTAGCGATGCCGATACCGGCTCGCCCGAAGTACAAGTGGCACTGCTTAGTGGGAGGATTGCCCAACTGACCGAACATATGAAAATGCATAAGAAAGACTTTCACTCACGACGAGGCTTGCTTTTGTTGGTTGGACAGAGGCGTAGACTGCTTGATTTCGTCAAAAAGATTAGCGAGGAACGTTACCAGAAAATCGTCGCGGGTCTAGGATTAAGACGGTAGAAGAACATCAGTAGTAACAAAAGTTATCGTAAGAATAATTGCATAAACAAGTGCAAGAGTAGCTAGAGCAAGAGTAACTGTAAATATTAACTGCGAGAGCAATTGGCAACGCTCACACCTTGAAGCAGATAAATTAAAATAAAAACAAATTCCCAAACAAACAATAGACACCAACAACCAAAAAAGAAGGATAATTTTTTATGTTTGAAGAACATTCGGTAGAAACTTCATGGGGTGACCGCACGCTACGCCTCGAAACTGGCGTTCTAGCTAGACAAGCAGACGGGGCTGTGCTCGTAACATACGGCGCAACTCGCGTCTTGTGCACGGCAGTATATGCTCGTAGTCCCCGCGATGGTGTTGATTTTCTGCCACTAACAGTGAATTACCAAGAAAAAACCTTCGCAGCAGGCAAGATACCGGGTGGTTTCTTTCGCCGAGAGGGGCGTCCTGGTGAAAAAGAAACCCTTACCTCTAGACTGATCGACCGCCCCTTACGCCCTCTCTTTGACAAAAGATATCGCTGTGAAACACATGTTGTATGCACAGTGCTAGAACACGATTTAGACAACGATGCTGACATACCTTCCATAATAGGGGCAAGCGCGGCATTGCATATTTCAGGTGCTCCAATCATCTCACCTATCGCTGGCGCGAGAATAGGTTGGCGTGATGGTAAACCATTCTTGAACCCTAGGTTGGCGGAAATTGATGATAGTGCGCTCGAACTCATACTGGCTGGAACCGAAAATGGAATCATGATGGTAGAATCAGAGGCAAAAGAGTTGAGCGAAGAAGATATGCTACAAGCCCTAACCTTTGGGCAAGATTCATTCGCTCCAGTACTAGCTATGATCAAAGAACTTGGAACAAAAGCTGGAAAGCCTGCTTTTGTTGTGCCAACCACAAACGCGGCTCTTGATGGTTTGTCTGACAAAATGAAAGACACGTATGGTGCGGCCATCGAATCTTGCTACGAGATAACAAAGAAAGCAGAACGCGTGAAAGCATTGGAAGAGTTACGACAAAAAATCGCAACAGAATACGAAAGTTTGGAAGACGCAACCGGAGTTGCAGATTGTTTAAAATCTTTAGAGAAAGAATTAGTGCGTAAAAAAATTCTCGACAATAATATGCGCATCGATGCACGTAAGCTTGAAGATATTCGCGCGTTAGACTGTAGAGCAGGCTACTTACCCCGAACCCACGGCTCATCACTGTTTACGCGTGGGGAGACGCAAGCCTTAGCGGTAGCAACATTAGGTACAGCGCAAGATTCGCAGGTAATAGATGCTTTAGCAGGCGAGTATCGAGAAAGTTTCATGCTACACTATAACTTCCCACCATATTCTGTAGGAGAAGCGACCATGATGCGTCCTCCAGGTAGACGCGAGATCGGACACGGCAAACTCGCTTGGCGGGCACTACGACCTCTGATGCCTTCAAGCGAGGAATTCCCATATACAGTTAGGTTGGTATCAGAAATAACCGAATCAAACGGTTCTTCTTCCATGGCAACGGTATGCGCTGGCTCAATGGCATTGATGGATGCAGGCGTTCCATTACGCTCCGCTTGCGCAGGAATCGCTATGGGGTTGATAAAAGACGGAGACCGTTTCGCTATTCTATCAGATATACTCGGCGACGAAGACCACTTGGGAGACATGGATTTCAAAGTGGCAGGTAGCAAAAATGGTATCACAGCTTTGCAGATGGATATAAAAATTGATCAAATTACCTTAGAGATCATGCGTGAAGCACTCGCACAAGCTGAACGAGGCAGAAATCATATCTTGGAAGCCATGGCGCAATGTATCGACCTACCGCGTAGCGCACTTTCGGAACACGCGCCACGCATGCACACTATGAAGGTGCCAAAAGACAAAATACGAGAGGTAATCGGTGCTGGTGGTAAAGTCATACGCGAGTTATGCGAAACTACTGGTGCGCGTATCGATATCGAAGACGATGGAACAGTCAGAATTGCGGCTGTCGAGGAGCATGCAATCGAATCCGCTATTGAAAAAATAGAAGCACTTACCGCTTCCGCTCAAATCGGGAAGATATACAAAGGAAAGGTAGTGCGATTGATGGAATTCGGTGCCTTTGTCAACTTTCTTGGTGGCAAGGATGGTCTTGTTCATATTTCTGAGATTGCAAACCATCGAATCGGTAAAGTATCCGACGTTTTAACTGTAGGCGATGAAGTACAAGTCAAATGCCTTCGCATAGACGAGCAAGGACGTGTCGGATTATCCATTCGCGCAACACTCGATAGTGGCGACGACAACGAGCGGCAACACGAAGAAAAAGAACAGTCTAGAGAACGTCCGAGAGAGAGAGCAAGACACGGAGATACACAACCACATCAGCAATCATATTACAACGACAGAGAAGACGAGCCTCGCAGACCTCGCACCCGCAAGCCTTTTCGCAACAGGGACTAAAAATAAGTAAAATAAAAGTAAGCGAGAAGATAAATAATGTGAGGAAATTGCAAAGGCAACAAACTTACACCTCTTTTTCCACAAACAATTTAATAAATCTATTTACTAAAAGATTCTTGCCTTTGCCTATAAACTAGTCTACCAGTGGACCTTAGAAACACAACACACACAAGAACGACTCAACCGGTGTCTCACACCTCGCGCAAGTG
>JABAAW010000051.1 GCA_014238535.1 Alphaproteobacteria bacterium | reverse complement strand
CTTGACTGTTCCCCTCTCAGCAGTGCCAATCCTATCTTTAAATTTATCATATTGTTGCTCGCGTTCAGCATCGCGCACTTGTTGAACAATAACTTCCTTCGCTAAACGTGTAGCAACACGACCAAAGTCATCAGGTGGAGGCAACTCCTCTCTAACATAACCACCTATTTCTACCGATTTTTCGCGCGCGCGCGCATCTCCTAAAGAAATCTCATACGGAGATTTCGCTATATCCGCTACAACCTGACGATATCGATGCAACAAAATAGCACCAGTCTTGCGGTCGATCATCGCACGGATATCGTGCTCGCTACCATACTTGCTACAACCAGCCTTCTGCACCGCCGCTTCCATCGCTTCAAATACTTTTTCTTTGTCGATGCTCTTCTCGCGCGCAACAGTGTCGGCTATAAGAAGCATGTCCGCTCGTTGAAACATAATACCTTCGTAAACCTTTCTCTAAACTCTAATTCAACTCGTTATTCAAAACCTATACGCACTACAACTGCCTAAAAATAGGCACTCTGTATCCGACGTAAACTCAGTCACATAATAACCTGCTTCTCTACAATAAAACAAGGTTATTGGCAACACTATAGCAACCTGCTAATAGCGCAGTCGAATTCTCGCTTGTTTTTTTAACACCATAGGTGCAAAATAAAAATGCTTGAATTCGTATAAGCATTCTTTCCATTCCTTTTTATTATGGTGCTATTACTCGTGTCATCTTCCTCCATTCGTGCCATAACCCGTCGGCAAATATCGCATAGATATTCCCCGAGAAACACAAATAGAAAAACTGTAATCGACCAAAAACCCCTAGGATTGAAAGAAACTATTGGTGACTTATGGCGAGCGCGCGAAATTTTATCGAAATTAGTAAAAAAAGATATACGAGTACAATACAAGCAGACAGCACTCGGCTTCCTATGGGTGCTATTTCGACCTATGATGACAGTACTTGTCTTTGCAACCATTTTCCGATATATAGTCCGCTTCCCAGCTGGCGAAACACCATACGCTATTTTCGTAATGTGCGGAATAGTGCCATGGCTGTATTTCGCAGAAGCTCTTAGAAAAGGCGTGACAAGCATATACGACAACTCACATATAATAACCTGTATCTACTTTCCTCGTATAGTACTACCCATAGGAGTCATAACAGCTCCATTGCTAGACCTGATGATCGGAGTATGCGCGTTGCTGATAATGATGTCGATATACAGTATCGAACCTAAAGCGCAACTGCTATCGCTACCATTGTTCATTTCTCTGATGTACCTCTTCACATTAGGGGTAGTATTATGCTTCGCCCCACTCCAAGCGTTATACCGAGACATCAATATAATTTTTACATTCTTACTAACAATATGGATGTATTTGACACCTATTATATATCCACTAGATATTTTGCCACAAAAACTACAGACTTTGCTAGCCATCAATCCCATGACAGGTATCGTACAAGGCATTCGCTGGAGTGTTGTCGGAGATAACCCACTAGATTGGAAAAACCTGATAGTAGCGACTGCCATAACAATTATAACATTGATTATAGGACTATATGCATTCAGACGATTGGAAACTAAATTCGTAGACCAAGTTTAGGCTTAAAGAAACACCTCCCCCCCATGCAACCTATCATTATTGCCGAAGGTGTAAGCAAAAAGTATACCGTCAACGATGAAAACTCGTTTAGGACTCTGCGCGATAGCATCGCCGATATTTTTTCTGCTAAAAGCAAAAGAAGCCGCCTACCAAAAACCTTTTGGGCACTAGATGATATATCATTCACCATCAACGCAGGTGAGAGCATCGGAATACTAGGGCGAAACGGTGCAGGAAAATCAACGCTACTAAAAATCATTTCGCGTATAACAAAGCCTACTAAAGGGCGTCTCACCTTGCGAGGCAGAGTCGCTTCTCTACTCGAGGTAGGAGTGGGTTTCCACCCAGAATTAACAGGGCGCGAAAACCTGTTTCTCAACGCCGCAATACTTGGTGAAAGTAGAAAAAACATCCAACGCAAAGCCGATGAAATAATTCATTTCTCAGGGGTCGAAAGGTTTCTAGATACACCAATAAAACGTTTCTCGTCTGGCATGCGCACACGGCTAGGATTCGCAATCGCGTCCCACAGCGATGGTGAAATATTAATTGTCGACGAAATTATTGCAGTAGGAGATTTCGAGTTTCAGAAAAAATGCACTCATAAAATTAATGAAGTCATAAAAAGCGGGCGTACAATACTATTGGTTAATCACGATATGAACCCAGTCAAAAAACTTTGTTCGCGTATAATTCATATTGCACACGGACAGCTAGTGAACGACACAACCGATGTTAACAAAGGAATTAAAAAATACCTTCAAACAACAATAAGCAATGATGAAGGCAAGAATACATAGTAACGAGATCAAACTATCTTGTACTGTAACACTACAAGTTAAAATTTTTGATGCTTTATTTACCTTACCGCTTCGCATAAAGTGAGTTAATGTCACCAAAACTCCAGCGCAATCCATGGACAAAAAACTCTTGGCGGAGATTTCCTCGAGTGCAAATGCCATCTTACGACGACGAAGATGCTCTGCGCAATACCGAAAAACAATTAGAACTTCTTCCGCCATTAGTATTTGCCGGAGAGGCGAGAGCGTTAGAAGCCCGCTTGGCTAAAGCGGTTGCAGGAAAAGAATTTGTCTTGCAAGGTGGCGATTGTGCCGAAAGTTTCGCTCATTACGATGCTGATCGTATTCGCGACTTGCTGAAGGTGATGCTAGAAATGGCAGTGATACTGACATTCTCTGCCGCATGCCCAGTGATAAAAATCGGACGTGTAGCAGGACAATTCGCCAAACCGCGCTCTAGCCCAAACGAACTCTACAAAGGGAAAGAAATACCAAGCTACCGTGGAGATTCTATCAACGATATCTCACCAAAAATAGAATCTCGGCGCGCAAACCCCGAACGCATGATACAAGCATACCATCAGTCGTCAGGAACGCTAAACCTACTGCGAGCCTTCACACAAGGAGGCTTTGCCGACTTGCATAAAGTACACCGTTGGACACATCAATTTGTCCACGGTAGCCAAGCACACACTGCATATAGAGCACTAGCTGAACGCATCGCCGAATCGCTCGCATTTATGGAGGCCTGTGGCGTTACTTCAAACTCAGTCGCCCAAATGCGTGAGACAGACTTCTATACAAGTCACGAAGCTCTGCTACTAAACTACGAGGAATGCCTAACACGCAAGGACAGTTTAACACAAGATTTTTACGATTGCTCCGCGCACATGTTATGGCTAGGAGAACGAACACGAGCGCACGATGGAGCGCACGCGCAATTCTTGCGGGGGGTAGAAAACCCACTGGGTGTAAAGTGCGGACCAAGTGCAACAACCGATCAAATATTAATGCTACTCGATACACTAAATCCACATAACCGAGCAGGAAGGGTAACTCTCATTATACGCATGGGGGCAGATAAAATTAAAAAAACCTTCCCACAATTATTAAAAAACATCACAAGGGAAGGTCGTAAGGTGCTGTGGATTTGCGACCCGATGCACGGCAACACAAGGCAGACGAAAAACGGGTATAAAACAAGGGACTTCAAGACTATCATGCGCGAAATCGAAACTTTTTTTGCCATTCATAGTGCCGAAGGCACATGGCCAGGCGGAGTCCACTTAGAAATGACAGGCGATGCAGTCACCGAATGTTTGGGAGGAGCACGCCAACTAGTAGAAGCAAATTTGCAAGACCGTTACCACACCCATTGCGACCCGCGACTAAACGCCGAGCAAGCGTTAGAGACAGGATTTTTAATAGCAGATTTACTCGCAAAACATCAAAAGAGCGCTTTATATAAAAAAGCCATTAGGTAAAATAATCTTACTATGGGCAAGAATAGGAACGCTCAAGCTTCCCATAGCAGGGACTCAAACCTTCAAGCAAACAACCTAGTCTACGGTCAGAGGTCGGATAGCGATGCTACAACCATAAGAGATTGGAGTGATAGGTACTTCTCACGCACCAGTGAATTAGTCAAACGTTATGGCGATTGTCATGTCAAATATGCGCTATTTATGCGCCGCCCAATCTTATGCGCTTTATCTCTTGCACTTTCGTGGTTGGAACAGGTAGCAGAAAAAGAAAAGCAAAAGGTTTCTATCTTACGGTGCTTTAAAGAAGGAGATTGGGTCGGAGCAGGCGAGCCACTATGCTATATCGAAGGTTCTTTCGCATTTCTTTCGATGCTAGAGACTCTGTTGCTACAGAAAATTGGATTTTGTTGCGTCGCGGCAAACAACGCTTACGATGTTTGCGTTGCCTTGCCACAAGTTCAGTTTTTAGCGATGGATGCTAGACACTGTGCTGGATTAGAAATGGCAGAGATGGCGGCGTACGGAGCATCGGTCGGCTCCCTAGCCGCTATACAAAATGATGACGCGCAAGGGTTTATCGGTTGTTCCACCCAAGCAACAACAAGATTTTTCTCGAATAAAGAGGCATTTGGAACGATGCCACACGGCTTGATCGGCTATGCGGGCTCTACATTGCGGGCGGCAGAGATGTTTGCAGAAACCTTTCCAAGCAATAAACTTGTAGTTCTCGTCGATTACTTCGGACAAGAAATTACCGATGCGCTTGAGGTGTGCGAGCATTTTGTTGCACGCGTGGAGCACGGTGAAGTTTCAATCCGCCTCGATACTCACGGCGGGCGCTTTGTACAAGGGCTAGACACCGCAAGCAGTTACGCTCTACTAGAGCGCAATGCCCCCAAGTCTTTGCGCGGCTACCGTAGCGAATCGGTATTGAAACATTTGATCGGAACAGGAGTCTCGGCAGCAGCAGTTTGGCATTTGCGCGAGAATCTCGATAAGGCAGGTTACAATAAAGTATCAATTATCGCCTCAAGCGGTTTCACAACGGAGAAATGCTTGGCGTTCGCGCTGGCACAAACGCCAGTTGAAATTATTGGCACCGGGTCTTATCTACCAGAAAAATGGAGCGAAACTCAAGCTACCTCCGATATTGTCTGCTACAACGGCAAAGAGCGTGTAAAACTCGGGCGTGAATTCTTATTACCATCTAAAAACTGTAGTATAAGAGAATAATTATGCCAGAAATAACAAAAGAAGAGAAAATTAGGCTTGCTACTATAGAGAGCAAAGGTTACATGACACCTGCGATTAAATTATTAAAAAAATTTTTAAAGCAAAATGAACATACACCTCAAAAAGCAATGGAAGAGGCATACAATCAAATACATTTTTTTATTACACAGTCTAAAGAAGAAGTTCAAGAAATACTTGAAAAAAGAAAAGCGCAAGGGAAAATAAAAGATATAAAGCAAGCGAGTAAATCTATCGTTGGACATGTTTTTTCCTATTTGATAGAATACTTATTTATTAAGAATAAAGAAATTGGTAATATAGAAAAAGCCTTTTTTATAACTTCAAAAACACAAGCATTGAAAAAATTTAATACAACATTAACAATTTATGTTGACTGTGAATCGCAACACCCTGATTGTGATTTGGTTGTTTTCAATGAAAAATCAAAAAAAATATTAATACTATCTATTAAAACTTCGCTGAGAGAGAGGGCAGGGCAAAGCTATCGATGGAAATTACTACTAGATATAGCTAATGCAAAAAATAGCGAATTAAGAGATAAATATAATATTATCTACCAGAGTAATGAAAAATTGTATTTTTGTTTTACTACAATTAATTTCTATAATGAAATAAATAATCCGCAACAAAGAGGAATGCTAAAATTTTTTGATGCAAGTTTCATTGCAAAATCGAATATTGATTCAAAATTTGTTAAAAACATGTCTGCTTTTAATTTATTTATTACAAACAAATTGACATGAAGTATCAAGTTACCCGCTCTCAGCGCTATGACTTCGTAGGAGAAAAAGCTGGAGCAAATTTATACCCTAATATGCACCAATATCCAGCAATTATGATCCCTCAAATAGGTATTGAAATTCTTAAAGAATTTAAAATCACTGGGGGACATATGCTTGACCCCTATTGTGGCTCTGGTTCGTCTTTTGCTGCAGGAATAGAGGTTGGTATCAAAAATTTCACTGGATTTGATATCAATCCCCTTGCATTGTTAATCTGTAAATCTCGTTTCACTTACCTCGACGTTGACAAATTGGGTACTGTAGTCCAAAAATTAGAAAGGCGTATCATGCGTATAAGAGGTACTCCTAATGCAAGTATAAATGTATCTATTGAAAAATTTAATAATTTCGATTATTGGTTTAGTGAAAAAATTGGGCGAATTTTACAGTGGTTAAAAGAACAAATTATTTTTTTAACTGCAAATAATAGTGATATAAAAAAAATTTTATTTAT
>JABAAW010000050.1 GCA_014238535.1 Alphaproteobacteria bacterium | reverse complement strand
ATACTTTTTTTAGAATATCATCAGTGATATTAACAATACCTTCAATATCTTCTTGATGCACAAAATTGTGTGACAAAAAAACATTTACTTGTTCTCTTATTGCATAAGATAGGCTGTCTAGGTTTATATTTTTATTTACTTGCATCCAACCATTGTCAAATTCAATATCGTTTATTGTAGATTCAATTTCTTTTTCATGGAAAAAATATCTCGTTCTATTAGAATCGTTTAAGCGTGATTCTAACATAGAACATATCTTTAGATTTTTTATCACTGCGATGATTTTTTTTACAATCTCATCAGAATTGTATAATGAATTTTTTAACACAGTCTCTAATTCTTCCCAATCTTTAGCGTCAGGAGAAAATCCAGCTTCAACATAAAAATCTTTATCATCACCGCTTACGCCTTGACGACGATCACTCTTTTTCCCTAAATCTTCATCGCCTAGTGTAGCAAGGGCTTTAAGCACATTTGACTTACCCGTGTCGTTCATGCCAACGAGGATGCGGCAACGCGGGTCAAATTCAATTTTAGCGTACTCAATTGAGCGGAAGTTCTTAATCTCTACATATTCAAGGCGCACTGCATAGTCTCCTTTGTCGGTCTTATCGTAATTTTTATATCAACCTGAATGCATTATCGCGCGCAAAATATACCACTAAAAATAGAAAAAAACAAAACTTATTGTGGCTATACGCTGTGGTGGCGATAGCCGTCGGCTCGCGCTAGGTGGTAGTGAGCTAGGTTTTGTGTAAGGGGGTGAAGGGGTCGGCGGGGTGTGTGAAAAATACATCTCGTAAGTCGTCTAGATGCGCACGCGCCTTCGTACGACCCAAGCCCGCTAACTCATGCAGGTTCTCCGTCTTGTCCGTCTCGTACTGACCATCCGCAAAGTTATGGTCTATGCGAAATAATTTGCCAGACGCAGAACTGATACCAGAGCGCGAACCTCCTCTGCCACCTAGTAGTATTCTCGCCATCTCGTAAGTCGAGGTCTCTTGCGCATCGCGTAGTTGGTCGAGCAAATAACTCAAGTAGCCATATAAGCATAAACGCCACAATCGCCTCTTCTTCATGATCGCCCTCGTCGTTCCTAAACTCAATATTCGCAAGTCCGAAAGCTGCCAATCCAATACCCCTACCGCCTCCGTAATGCCTACAAGCAAAGGGTTGTTCGCATACAATCCCCCGTCTAAAAACGTCTGCGAATCACTCGTCCTATATTCGTTAAAGTAGTGCGGCGCAGCAGAGGTCGCTAGCGCAACATCAAGCGCAGAAGTGCGATGGTCATATTCATAGCACTCATGATGCGCCGTCTTGAAAATATACGGGCAGCGCGAAGTGCAGTTCCAAGACGGTATCGCAAGTCTGATACTAGACGAACCAAGACGCTTCGAGCCCATAAGCGGCAACAATACAGAGCGTAAAGACGAACGATTATACTTCGCTCGCGAGGTCAAAAAAGAAAGTAAACCCTTCTCGTCATCACCAAATATCCTCGACGAGTGCTTCGTGTAAAAATCCAATATCTCGGACGCCGATACTCCCAAGCCCAAGCCCAGCGCAATAATACCACCCGTAGATGTACCTACTATCAAGTCAAAGTAACTCGCAATATCACCATCAACCTTCTCATCAAGGCTCGATAAAAATGCCGCAGGAAATACCCCCTTCGCCCCACCACCATCTATAGAGAGAATCCTCCTTATCCGTCTGCCCTCGTTCATATTCAATACTCCTTACTAGCTGGTGAAAATAGATAACATGCTACAAGTTAATACAACTAATCGTAGCAGTCGTAAGCTAGTTTAGCAAGCAAGCGACTCCTTGAATTTGCTCTATGCGGTGTGCTGTGTGCTGTGTGCTAACTCGCTCGCTAGCTTAATTCTTAACGCCTTAATCTTAATGCCTCTTTTTTTGTTGACAAAGCCTGCCCTTCTCCGCTATGGCTGGTGGCATGATGACTTTGAACGCTCACGCTCGCACATACTCTAGCTCATACCCTGGCACATATTCAAGCGCACGCTCGGATGCATGCATGGGTGCGCGTAGGAGTGATAGTGCTCGCAGTTCAACAACCATCGCTTGTTGTTGTAGCTGCTGCTTAGCGCGTGCGCTCGGTGTCTCTTGCCATGTCTAGTTAGAAAATCTATCAATACACTTTTTTCTAGACAAAACTTTTCATACCTAAGCAAAAATCGCGCGCAATCGGTGCAGGCGTAGCCTTATGTCTATTTGCTAGCCATAGTTAGCGGCTTTCAACTATTCAAAGACCTAGGTCAAGACTCAGGCGCACAACGATTCTTTCGTCTGTAAAAAATATCAAGCAACTAAACAATTTCAACATAACTTACTCGAACTATAGGAGAGAAAAATGCCCGCACAACCAAGAGGAAAAATATACGAATCGCTGCTCGATACGATCGGAGGAACCCCGCTCGTACGCGTGCCTAGGTGGAGCAAACTTCACAACCTAGAAGCAGACCTGCTACTAAAACTAGAGTTCTTCAATCCTCTAGCTTCCGTCAAAGATCGAATCGGATTCGCCATGATAGATCAAGCTGAAAAAAGAGGCGAAATCAATCCGCAAAAAACTACACTCATCGAGCCTACCTCAGGTAATACCGGAATCGGACTCGCTTTCGTCGCCGCCGCAAAAGGCTACAAACTGATACTAACCATGCCCGAAAGCATGTCGCTCGAAAGAAGGAAAATACTAACATTCCTAGGCGCAGAAATAGTTTTAACCCCCGCGGCAAAAGGCATGAAGGGCGCGATCGAGCAGGCTAAACAAATCGCTGAAAGCAACGGCGGTTTCGTTGTCGGGCAGTTCGATAATCCAGATAACCCAAAAATACACCGCGAAACAACAGCAGAAGAAATATGGCAAGACACCGACGGCAAGGTAGATATACTAGTCTCAGGCGTCGGAACCGGCGGTACGCTTACCGGCGTCGGCGAAGTCATAAAGCCTCGTAAGCCTTCTTTCAAGATATTCGCAGTCGAACCTAAAGATAGTCCAGTGCTGTCCGGCGGGCAACCCGCTCCGCATAAAATACAGGGAATCGGTGCGGGATTCGTACCTGAAATTCTCAAAACGCAACTCATAGATGGAATCATCAAGGTTTCTAACGAAGACGCGCTCGAAAATGCACGAAAACTCGCCAAAACAGAGGGCTTGCCTGGCGGAATCTCAACAGGGGCGGCAATATACGCCGCAACAGAAGTCGCAAAAAAAGCCGAAAGCAAAGGCAAGCAAATCGTCGCTATCGTTCCTTCATTCGCAGAAAGATACAT
The DNA here is from genome assembly GCA_014238535.1 of Alphaproteobacteria bacterium. Taxonomy (GTDB): domain Bacteria; phylum Pseudomonadota; class Alphaproteobacteria; order JABAAW01; family JABAAW01; genus JABAAW01. The sequence goes on along the minus strand of JABAAW010000050.1, from coordinate 3,527 downwards.
CTCAACCGCTCTTTTCGAAAACGAGTGACTATGCGAGTAACTGATATAGTCTTCTAAATAAATAGAAAGCTACCGCAGGAAATCAATGCTAGAATTAATCCGTAGCATCCAAAAGCAAGACCCCGCAGCTCCTAGCATGCTGCAGGTCCTGCTAGCATACGCAGGTTTCCACGCAATCCTCGCGCATCGAATCGCATCATTCCTGTGGCGCTGCCGACTACGCGCCGTGCCATCTCTAGTCGCGTATCTCGCTCGTGCAGTGTGCGGTATCGAAATACATCCCGCCGCAAAAATCGGGCGTAGGGTCTTCATCGATCACGGCATGGGAGTCGTCATCGGCGAAACCGCGCAGGTCGGGGACGACGTAACCATATACCACGGCGTAACTCTGGGTGGAAAAAAGCCAAGTGGCGCACAGCGCGGCGCAAAACGGCATCCAACATTGCAAGCAAAGGTGATGGTCGGCGCAGGCGCATGTCTGCTCGGCGATATAGTCATCGGCGAAGGTGCCATCATCGGTGCTAACTCCGTCGTTACGAGTGATGTGCCGATAGGCGCGCGCGTCGCCGGCAATCCCGCATATATACTAAAAAAACGCTCGCATACCGCTAGCACCGATGGCTCCGATGGCTCCGATGGGCTCGGTAGCAGCAGCGAAAACGAAGCCGAAAGAATGCTCGGTTGGGGAATCTGATACGAGGTGGGATTCTCTTACTGAGGGGTTTTCCTATTGTTTGGCTCGCTTGTTGACTTCTATGCGCGTGCGCCATTCTTGCGCTATCCTCTCGCCCTCAGCAATTTGTTGCGCCGATAGCTGCGGTTCTAATTCTTTTATAAAACTCTTGGCATTATCTAGGCCACCAGCGCTGGCAAGAAAGCCTAAACCGTAAGCGCGTGGGAGGTCTTTCGCAACGCCTTCGCCATTGCGATACATCTCAGCTAAATTAAATTGCGCCTTAGCATCACCCTGTTGCGCCGCTTTGCTAGACCATTTGAATGCTTGCTCGTAGTCTCGCGCAACGCCTGCGCCATGGTAGTATATAAAAGCCAAATTACATTGTGCTGCCGCCAATCCCTGCCACGCCGCATTGCTATACCACTTCAATGCCTGCTCGTAATCTCGTGCTACAATTTCACCTTGCTCATAAATCATAGCCAAGTTAAACTGCGCTACTGCCAATCCCTGCTCTGCTGCCTTAGCAAACCAATCTAAAGATTGCGAATAATCTTGCGAGACTCCATTGCCCTTGCCATACATCAAGGCTAAATTAAATTGCGCTTCAGCATCCCCTTGTTGCGCTACCTTGCTATACCACACGAAAGCCTGCTCGTAGTTTCGCGCAACGCCTTCGCCTTGCTCATACATAACAGCTAAATTAAATTGCGCGAGCGCATATCCTTGCTGCGCCGACTTGCTATACCATTCGAATGCTTGCTCGTAGTCTCGTGCAACGCCGTCGCCCTTATCATACATCAAAGCTAAGTTAAATTGCGCGTCGGCGATTCCCTTTTTCGCAGGCTCGGTAAAGCAACCAAATGCTTTGTTGTAGTCTTGGCTAACGCCTTTCCCCGTCGCATAATCATAACCTAATTTGAATTGCTTGTTGGAATTTTCATGATTTACTACTCCGCGAAACCATCCAAGAATTCCTGCTATTGGACCACCAGATAGATGCTTAGTCGTAGCCTGCTCCTTACCACCTGCAGAATATATATGACGCCTAGTAGTTATAGTTTTTTCAACAAAAATAGGAAACCAAGATGGAGTAGCAACCCTAAGAACCGTCTCTATGTAATCTTTGCTCGTTTCCATAAACTATGTATTAGATGGTTGGTCGTTCGCCGATGGCTAGCTGCCATTTTCTATAATAATACTACTAGATCGTAACAAATGACTCGGTAAAAAAAGCCAAACTGAAAATATAGCACAAGCAGCTAGCGCAAGTAGGTAGAGCAAAAATATAGGACAAAAAAGCTACTCGGTCAAAAGGTGCGAGTCGACTAAGGTTAGCATGAAGACGCTAGTTCTACTACAGCTCATCTAACCCACGAAGGAAGAAGCAAGGCTAGCGTCCTACATAATATGCCCCCCCTTCCCTTTCCTCCCCTGATTAATATCTATGATTTCATCCCATCTTTCATACACTATTTTGCCCGTAGCAATCTCGCTGCTGGTCATCATATCTGCTAACGGCACCAACCTATTTGTAGCAGTGCTGGTACCTCGTTTCTCAGCGAGTGAATACATCGCCCACGCAATACCCAAGTTACGCTCAACACCTATTCCATGCAGGTACATATTTCCTAATGTGAACAACGCACGACCACTACCTTTTCCAGCCTCTTCATACAGGATGTAAATCTTCTCTTCTCTCTGCAAGTTGGCTTCTTTTTCCGACACATCTTCCTTAACAGGACCTTCAGAAGCATTTAAAATATCTTTAAACCATACATCCAATTTCTCGCCTATATCCGAACTTAGCCTTTGCGCATTGCGAATGCGTTTGGCATAAACTGCAATTTTATCGTCGTTCTTGTTCTCTTGCGCTCGTTCATAACTACTCGCCGCCCTTCTCTCCGCCTCACCAGCTGCCCTATACTTCTTTTGAGACTTTTTAGCCTTGCCTATCTCTTCAAGCGCGCTCGCTCGCTCGCGCAACCTCTGCTCCTTACCAACCTTCTTCTTGTTCTCTTGCGTTCGTTCATAACTACTCGCCGCCTTCTCTTGCGCAACATCCGCCGAAAAGGGATAAAAATAGCCCACTACAGCCAACGCAACACAAACGACCACCCCCAATGCTACTACATTCCTAGTAGGCATAGTAAAAACCTCGCTCGATGGTTACTGGTTGCTATTTTCAATAAGAATACAAAGGGCGACTACTACCCCACCCAAGTCGGCTTACTGCGATTTATCCTCAGCCGCCTCAGCCTCGCGCAAGGCAACCTTAATGATAGAGCGCCAGCGCTTGTAGACCGCTCGTCCAAGCGCAACATCGTTAGCACTCAACTCGGGTACCAAAAATAACAACCTGTTGCTCGCCAAGCCACTACCTCGTTCCTCAGCATGCAAAAACATCGCATAAGCAGCCGAAAGATTCTTGCTAGCACCAGCATCACCATTGTAATAAGCAGCACCCAATCTATAGAGCGAACTAACATTCCCTAGACTCGCCTTAGCACTATAGCGAATACCCTGCATCTCCTTCGTAAGAGTGTCCGCCTTAGCAGACATGTTAGAAGAATTCGTATCGTCTTCATCTTCAAGCTTCAGTAAGAGGTCGATCGCCTCCTCGTCTCCTAATCGCGCAGCCTTCCTAATCTTCTTGTTATACTTCTTAATCTTGCCCTTCTTCTTCAATTCCTGCGCACGATCATACTTCCTTTGCGCCCTGTATTCCGTGATTATCGCCTTCGAACGCACCTTTAGTGCCTTGTTATCCTTACCCTTCTCGTCAAGTCGCTCGGCGCGCTCTAACTTTCTCTTTAACTTACTCCTTCGTTCTAACTCAGCCCTCTCAGCATCA
>JABAAW010000004.1 GCA_014238535.1 Alphaproteobacteria bacterium | reverse complement strand
AATAAAGGGATATTCATCAAAAGTGGAGCTTCGCGCACATGTTTCATAATTTTTTCTCCGAAGCGTGGTAGTGAATGGAAACTCATCACTATCATGCGTGTTGCGTAACATGCGGTTAGAAAAACTCCGATATTTCCCAAAAGAAAAGCAATTTGTCCTACGATACTATGGCTAGCCCAAGCTGTTTCTAAAATGATATCCTTAGAATAGTAACCAGAGAAAAATGGTATACCTGCTAAGGACAGAACGCCTATCCAAAAAAGAATGTAAGTTAGTGGTGTCATAGAACGCAGGCCACCCATATTACGCATGTCTTGCTCGCCTGACATCGCATGTATTAAAGAGCCTGCAGCCAGAAACAACAGTGCCTTGAAGAAGGCGTGCGTTATTAGATGGAACATCGCAGCACTATAAGCCGACAGTCCGACGGCGAGGATCATATAGCCTAGTTGTGAACAAGTGGAATAGGCGATAACACGTTTTATATCGTTTTGTGTTATAGCCACACTAGCTGCAAAAAATGCAGTTCCTGCTCCGAATAAAGATATGACTGCTAATGCTGTTTCTGAATATTCAAACAACCCAGACAAACGACACAGCATGAAGACTCCTGCTGTTACCATGGTCGCTGCGTGTATTAATGCACTCACAGGTGTTGGTCCTTCCATCGCATCAGGTAGCCAAATATGCAAACCAAGTTGAGCAGACTTACCTATAGCGCCTACAAAAAGTAGCAGACAAATAGCGGTGATAGCTTCGAAATTCCAAGAGAAGAAAGATAATTTCTGTCCCAAAACATCGGGAACAGCGGCAAAAATTTCGGTAAAGTTTAGTGTTCCGAACATTTTGTAGATTGCGCAGATACCAAGCACGAATCCAAAGTCGCCGATACGATTTACCAAAAAAGCTTTAACACCCGCGCGCGCAGCACTTTCCCGATGATACCAATAACCAATAAGTAGGTATGAGGAAAGCCCAACCCCCTCCCAACCAAAGAACATTTGTAACAGATTATTGGATGAAACTAATACTAGCATAAAAAAAGTAAACAGACTGAGATAAGCCATAAAACGAGGTAGCGAAGGGTCGTCCCGCATATACTCTGCTGAGTAAATATGTACTAGGGTAGAGACAATGCACACGGTTACCATCATAACAACCGACAACGTATCGATTTGCATAGCCCAAACGATAGATAAATCACCAATTTCAAACCACGGAGCAATGATAACTGTCGTCTCGAATCCTCGTAATGCGGTCGTAAAAAAAAGATCAATTGCTATAAAGGTTGCAATTATCATAAAAAGGCAGGTTATGAATAATGCTAAAGTTGCCCCTATACGTCGTGAGAGCAAGCCGACTATAATGCTGGCTATTAGTGGTAATAAGGGAATGGAGGTGATCATGGTATGATCTCGCTCTATCCTTTTAGCTGTGAAATATCTTGCATAGATATTGAGGTTCGATTACGGTAGTACACAACTAATATGGCTAAGCCGATGGTTATTTCTGCCGCTGCTATTGCTAATATAAATAAGGCAAAGACTTGCCCTGTAAGGTCGCCGAATGCTGATGAAAAAGTTATGAAGTTCATGCTGGCTGACAGAAAGAGCAACTCGACAGACATAAGAATAACTATGACATGGCGGCGGTTTAGAAAGAGTCCAAGCAAACCGATAACGAACAATGTTGTGCTCAAAAAAAGGTAATGAGATAAAGTTATAGGGAGCAAATGAGACATGAATTGTCTATACTCCGCCCTTCGTCTCTACGTTTACCAGGCGCGCCTTTCCACTGCGCTCACGTTGAAGAGTAATGTTTTGGCGCATGTTGTCGTCGCGTTTGCGATGCGTCAGCATGATCGCTCCTAGCATTGCTAATAGCAGTGCTAATCCTGCGATTTCGAAAATTAATAAATATTCTGAGTAGATAATTAATCCTAGTTGCGTTGTGTTATCCAGCAATCCTTGTGCTGGCTCTGTTGTTATTTCTTGAGAACTCTCTTGCATTGTTTTGTCAATTGGCTTGTCAACTATCACAATTGCTACTAGTTCAAAGAACAGTAAACCTGATACTAGTAATGCAATCGGTAAGTGCTTGCGTTGCAACTTAGCGGTTGCCATGAGACGAACGTCTAACATCATGATGACGAATAAGAACAAGACAGCTATTGCGCCTACATATACGATGATTAACAATAGCCCTAAGAATTCTGCTCCCTGCATAACGAATAGCGCAGCACTACCGAAAAAAGCCATCACCATCAGAAGCACCGCATAGACAGGGTTTCTCACTAGAATAACGCTTAGGGCGCAAGAGATAATCATTATTGCGAAGAATGCAAATGCTATCCCTTCAGTTAGATCGTATGGTGATATTTCAAAAGGTGTTGAGAAAGGCATTGGAATATAAGGCGTTATTATTTGTATTTGTTATACAGGAGTTTCCTTTTTAGGCTTATTTTACCGATAGAGTTCGTCGCGCTTGAGATTTGCTGATAATGCTTCTTCCCAGCGATCACCATTATCAAGGAGGTGTTGCTTGTCGAAAAGTAATTCTTCCCTTTTTTCCGTTGCGAATTCGAAATTACTTCCCTGCACAATCGCATCAACAGGGCACGATTCCTCGCATAATCCACAGTAGATACATTTGGTCATATCGATATCGTAACGAATCGCTCGCCGAGAACCATCCTCTCGCTCAACTGAGTCAATCGTAATCGCTTGCGCAGGACAAACAGATTCACATAATTTGCACGCTATACAACGCTCCTCCCCATTCGCATAACGGCGCAACGCATGCTCTCCGCGAAAGCGAGGGCTAAGACGACCCTTCTCATACGGATAGTTCAATGTATGCTTGCTACGAAACATACTGCGAAAAGTCAAAAATAACCCGCGCAACAAGTCTAGTAGCAAAAAAGAATGAATAAAGCGTAAAAAAGAATACATACTATAAGTAATAAACTATTAGGCAGACAAAGTCTTGCTAGATAAAATTAAACTCGACTAGGAATATCAAAAAAATAAACCAGACTAGAAATAAAAATTACCCATAGCAAAGATAACGGAAGAAATACCTTCCAACCAAGACGCATAAGCTGATCATAGCGATAACGCGGAAAAGTCCCCCTTACCCAAAGAAACAAAAATAACAAAATACATACCTTGAGCATAAACCACACAGGCGCAGGGACTGATAAAAATGGCTCAAACGAAATTGGCGATAGCCAACCACCAAAGAAAAAAAGAGTCGCTAGCGCCGCTATCAATATCATATTCGCATACTCGCCTAAAAAAAATAATGCGAATACCATACCCGAATACTCAACATTAAAACCAGATACAAGCTCGCTCTCACTCTCAGGCAGGTCGAATGGCGCCCTGTTCGTCTCCGCTAAACCAGATATAAAAAATATTATCGCCATCGGAAATAACGGAAATATAAACCACATCTCAGATTGCGCATGCACAATACTACTAAGGTTCAACGAACCAGACAGCAGCAGAACGCAAACAATAACAAAGCCGATCGCTATCTCGTAAGAAATCATCTGCGCTGCAGAACGCATCGCTCCAAGAAACGCATATTGCGAGTTAGAAGCCCAGCCTCCCATGATAACCCCATAAACTCCAAGCGACGAAAGCGCAAATAAATACAAAATACCCGCATTGACATCCGCAAAAACAACCCCGTCAGCAATAGGAATAACCGCCCAAGCTCCTAGCGCAAGACCAAAAGTCAGAATAGGCGCACACAAAAAAACTACCCTATCCGCTCCAGCTGGAATCACAGGTTCCTTGAAAATAAGCTTAAAAGCATCCGCAAAAGGTTGCAGCAAACCAAACGGACCTACCGTATTCGGACCTCGGCGTCGTTGAATCCAAGCCAATACCTTGCGTTCCGCATAGGTAAGATACGCAACCGCAATGATAACGCATAGAATAATCGCAACAGAAATACCGATTAACAATAAAATAGGTTTGATGTTTTGTTGCCAAATAATCTCTTGCCACGAAGCAGACGATGCGAAGGGTAAAGCTTCCATGCCTAAAAAACTCTATACATAGATCAAGCCGCCTTGTCTTTCTCTCGCAACTCGCGCCGCGCACGCGTACACTCCGCCATCGTCGAAGAGGCGCGGGAAATAGGGTCGCTCATATAGTAGTTCTTACAGCGCGAAACTATAGGCGTTGCGTGCAATCCCTCCTTCCTAGATACAACATCGCCTAACGAATGCCAATCCGCTTGCAAGACGCCATCCAGCTCTCGTAAATCTGGATGCTCCTTCCACAAAGCAACGCGTAGCTCTTGTAGGCTATTCCAACTAGGCACTACATTCAAATGCTCCGATAACGCTCTAAGAATACGCCAATCCGCTCGTGCTTCGCCAGGTGGCGCAACAGCAGCAAAGCCCATCTGCACACGACCCTCTAGGTTAACCCACATGCCACTCTTCTCTGTATACGCAGCACTCGGTAAGATAACATCCGCAACTTGCGCAACTCGATCACCGTGATGCCCAATATAAACCGTGAAACATTTCTCCAATGAATCTAAGTCAAACTCGTCCGCTCCCATAACTATCGCAACATCAACTTCCCCCTTTGCCATCGATACTAGCAATGGGTTGATCCCATTTTCTCTTCGGTTAAAGCCAATCTCGCAAGCACCAACAGCAGAAGCCGTTCGATGTAGCATGTTAAAGCCATTCCAATCTTCACCTATCATGCCGCTCTTCTCCGCTAGCTTACCGCACAACTTCCATATCTCCTTGCCGTCCTTGCGCTCCAACGCATCGTAGCCCAGCAATAGCATCGGACGCTCCGCTGCATTAAGCGTTGCAAAAACACCTAGCCTATCCTTGCCAGAAGCTATTTCTAGCAACGCACTAGAACTATCGCTTATCCAGTTGCAAGGATAGCTGACATCGCACGCAACACCTATGCCATACGCGCTACGCAAATTACCCTGTAGCCAACCCTGACGGATACGCGCATTAACCACAGGCGCATCTTCGCGCGGGTTGCAACCAACTATAAGTAGCGCATCCGCTCGCGAGACATTACCTATACCTGTGTTGAATAAGTAACCATGACGAAAACCAGGATCATAGCACGCACCGCCTTGGCGCGTGTCAAAACCATCAATACCAAGTGCTAGGAGCATCTTCTTTAGCGCATACATCGATTCCAAGTCGCTATGGTCGCCTGCAAGCCCTACTATTCTATTCTTCGCTTCAAGTATGCTAGTCGCCGTGCGCGATAGAGCTTCTTGCCAGTCGACCGCAACGAGCTCCTTCTTTTCGTCGCGCACATAGGGGCGGTCGAGACGTTGACACGCAAGACCATCGCACGAAAAGCGGGCCTTATCCGATATCCATTCTTCGTTAACATCTTCGTGCAAACGCGGAAGAATGCGCATAACCTTTCCGTTCTTACTATCAACGCGGATGTTACTTCCCACAGCGTCCATTACATCGATGCTATCTGTCTTTTCAAGCTCCCACGAGCGTGCACGATAGGCATAGGGTTTCGAGGTAAGCGCACCAACAGGGCATAAGTCGATAACATTGCCTGAAAGCTCCGAATCGATCGTCTTCTCAAGGCTCGTGATTTCCACACTCTCCCCCCGACCAACCATACCTATAGAGTCTATGCCCGCAACCTCGTTTGCAAAACGAACGCACCTCGTGCAGTGGATGCAACGAGTCATAATCGTCTTGATAAGCGGACCCATATACTTTTCACTAACCGCTCGCTTGTTTTCTATAAAACGACCTCTATCAAAGCCATACGATAGCGCTAAGTCTTGTAGATCGCATTCTCCGCCCTGATCACAGATAGGGCAATCCAGCGGGTGGTTGATAAGCAAGAATTCCATCACTCCCTTGCGCGCTTTGCGCACGCTAGGCGAGGCAGTCGTAATGTTCATTCCAGAGGCAATAGGCAACGCGCATGACGCCTGCGGTTTCGCAGGACCAGGCGATACATCGACTAAACACATTCGACAATTACCAGCGATCGACAAGCGGTCATGGTAGCAAAAGCGCGGTATCTCGATACCAACTTCCTCGCACGCTTGCAGTACCGTCAAGCTCGAATCGCATTCGTGCTCCTTACCATCTATCGTTATCTTAACCATAGAACTAGACATAGTGTTCCTATCAGGCAGGCTCCTCCGCTAAAACCGCGCTAGAGCTTTCCTTCTCTTGTCTAGTCTCGATGCGCGATACTATTTCGCTACGAAAATGGCGAATCAAACCTTGGACAGGCCAAGCCGCAGCATCTCCCAACGCGCATATCGTATGCCCCTCTACTTGCTTCGATACTTGAAGCAGTAAATCAATCTCCGAGGTTTGACCACGCCCCTCAGCAAGGCGTTCAAGCACTCGCCACATCCAGCCAGTGCCCTCGCGACAAGGCGTACATTGACCACAACTCTCGTGCTTGTAAAAGTGCGAAAGTCTCGCAATAGCCTTGATGATGTCCGTCGAACGGTCCATGACTATTACCGCCCCTGTGCCAAATCCACTATCTAACTCTTGCAAAGAATCGTAGTCCATAAGTGCCGTCTCGCATAACGAGCGGGGAAGCAGCGGAACGCTAGAGCCACCAGGAATAACCGCAAGCAAGTTATCCCACCCCCCCCGCACGCCACCAGCGGAATGTTCTATCAGGTCTTTCAGTGGTACAGACATCGTTTCTTCGACATTGCAGCTCTTATTTACATGACCCGATATAGAAAACACCTTAGTACCGCGGTTGCCTTCTCGCCCAAAGGATGAAAACCAACTCGCGCCGCGTCTGAGAATCGTCGGGACAACAGCAATAGTCTCAACATTGTTTACCGTCGTCGGGCAACCATATAGACCAAGACCCGCAGGAAAAGGAGGCTTCAAGCGCGGCTGACCTTTCTTGCCTTCCAAACTCTCCAGTAGCGCTGTCTCCTCGCCACAGATATAAGCCCCCGCGCCACGATGCAGGTAAAGCTCCAGATCGTAGCCACTGCCCGCAGCATTCTTGCCTAATAAACCATCGCCATACGCTTCATCGATCGCTTCTTGCAAAACTTCCGACTCGCGCACAAACTCACCGCGGATATAAATATAAACGCAATGCGCACCAATCCCAACCGCCGATAGCAAGCAACCTTCAAGGAGGCGATGCGGTTCAAATCTTATCATGTCACGATCCTTACAAGTACCAGGCTCCGATTCGTCCGCATTAACTACAAGGTAGCAAGGAAGAGACGAACTACGCGGCATGAAAGACCACTTCAATCCAGTCGGAAAGCCCGCACCACCACGACCTCGCAAACCAGACTCCTTGATCTCCTCAACTATGCTATCCCTACCTCGCTTAACCAAACGCGAAGTCTGATGCCAGATACCGCGATCTTTCGACGACGCAAGATCAACCGCAGCACGACCGTCAAGGTTAGTGAAAATCTTGTCCTTATCTTCTAGCATCTAAAAAATTCCCTACTAAAGCTTCGCGCCACGCGTAGCAGGCGAAACCTTCGCAACATTCTTCTTGCTAGGCTTTAACTTCCTAAGAATCTCGCCCATACGCTCAGGCGTAACATCCTCGTGAAAATCATCGTTTATCTGCACAACCGGCGCGTTAGCGCAAGCTCCAAGGCATTCAACACGCGATAGCGTGAATAAACCATCGCTCGTGCTCTCGCCACAAACAATGCCAAGGTGCTTCTCAATAAACGGCAATAGATCATCGCTGCCACACAGCATGCACGGCGTCGTCATACAGCATTGCACATGATACTTACCTACCGACTTGCGGTTTATCATCGTGTAAAAACTCGCAACTTCCTCTAGGCGCAAAACAGACATGCCAAGCATAGACGCAATGCTAGACATCGCATTATCCGTAACGCAGTTAGTCAACTTGTTCTGTCGTTGCGCAAGGTCAAGGAGCGCAAGAACCGCACTCTGCTTGCGAGAGGCCGGATACTTCGCTAACTCCTTCTTCGCACGCTCCGCAAAACCACCGCGAAATGCAAAATCTTCTCGTGTCGTATTCTTGCTTACCGACATAATGCTAACGGTCAATCTCGCCAAATACAACGTCAAGCGAGCCCAAAACCGCAACAGAATCCGCAAGCATATGACCCTTGCACAACTTCTCCATCGCCTGAAGGTGCGCAAAGCCAGGCGCGCGAATCTTACAGCGATACGGCTTGTTACCTCCGTCCGAGACTAAATAAACTCCAAACTCGCCCTTCGGCGCCTCAACCGCGCAATAAACCTCGCCCGCAGGAACATGAAAACCCTCAGAAAAAAGCTTAAAGTGGTGAATCATAGATTCCATATTCGATTTCATCGCCTTGCGACTCGGCGGAACTATCTTGTTGTCATCTATGCAAACCGCTCCAGTCGGCATCTCTCGCAAACATTGGCGGATAAGCTCCAACGATTGTCTCATCTCCGCCACACGCACCAAATACCTGTCGTAACAATCTCCATTCGTACCAACAGGAATCTGAAAGTCTAACTCGTCATAAACCGCATAGGGAGACGATTTGCGCAAGTCCCACGGAAGACCAGTCGCTCGCAACATAGGACCCGTGAAACCCCACGAAAGCGCATCATCCGTCGATATAATGCCTATATCAACAGAGCGCTGTTTAAATATTCGGTTACCAGTCAATAAAGTCTCCATATCGTCCATAAATTTCGGAAACTCATCCGCCCAAGCGCTAATACGATCCTCTAATCCCGCAGGAAGGTCACGGTAAACTCCGCCAACTCGGTAATACGCAGCATGCAAACGCGCGCCAGACGCAGCCTCGTAAAACTCCATCAACTTCTCTCGCTCCTCATAACCCCATAACGCAGGAGTCAACGCTCCAACATCCATCGCGTAACTCGTAACGCTCAATAAATGATTCAGAATCCTCGTTATCTCATCATATAAAACTCGGATAAATTGACAGCGGCGAGGAGGAACTATCGATAACAATATCTCCGCAGAGCGAACAAAAGCATGCTCCTGGCATAAAGGCGATACATAGTCCAGTCGGTCAAAATACGGAAGCGCCTGAAGGTAAGTCTTATGCTCAATCAACTTCTCCGTACCTCGGTGCAGTAAGCCAATGTGAGGGTCCAAACGCTCTATTACCTCGCCGTCCATCTCCATTACCAATCGCAATACACCATGCGCCGCAGGATGCTGCGGACCAAAGTTCATCGTTACAGTACGTAAAGTCGGATCAGTCGAAATCTGCGACTGACCAGTAACATCATCCGAAACTAACCTAGTAGACATAATCTCAATCTCAAAGACCCTTGTCTTCCGAAAACTCGTCCCTACATAAGCCATGCCAAGGCATCAGCGAAGCTTGCGAACGCAAATCCTGCGTAAGCGATACCTTCTCATGCACAATACGACCCTCAGCCTCGTCATACCTAACTTCCGTATAACCCGTAAGAGGAAAATCCTTGCGCAGTGGATGACCAGAAAATCCATAGTCACTCAATAGACGACGTAAGTCCGGATGATCAGAAAATCTAATGCCATACATATCCCAACACTCGCGTTCATACCAACAAGCACTAGGAAATATCGAGTGCAACGATGGAACAAATAAAGACTCGTCCGCATCAACTAGCAAACGCAAACGCATGTTATGCGTTACGCTCAAAAAATGATAGACAACCTCAAAACGAAACTCGCGGTTAGGGTAGTCAACTCCACATATATCAACTAGCAAACGAAAAAGGCACTGCCTGTCATCACGCAAAAACTTGGCAACGCCCGCTAGCGGTAAGCTAGAAACTCCCCCCTCTTTGTTAGGACGAACGCGAAACGACAACATGCGCGGGTCGCGAGTCTCTCGCGAAAGCTCCTCTCCCTTCTTCGAGAGGATATACGACGCTAGTTCCTCAACACCTGCAGCATCTCTCGCAGTAAAGGCAGCAGATACCGTACTCATCGACGAAAGCGAGCCGTGCGTCTTATCTTCTTCTTTAACTGCAAAATACCATACACAAGCGCCTCCGCCGTCGGCGGGCAGCCAGGAACATAGATATCAACAGGGACTATACGGTCACAACCCCTAACAACAGAATACGAGTAGTGGTAGTAGCCTCCTCCGTTCGCGCAAGAACCCATAGAAATTACCCAGCGCGGTTCCGCCATTTGGTCATAAACCTTACGCAACGCAGGTGCCATCTTGTTCGTAAGAGTACCAGCAACTATCATTACATCCGATTGACGAGGTGAGGCACGCACAAAAACACCGAAGCGGTCAAGGTCGTAGCGAGGCATATAAGCGTGAATCATCTCAACAGCGCAACAAGCAAGCCCAAAGGTCATAGGCCACATCGAACCACTCTGCGCCCAGCCAACAAGTTCATCAAGACGAGCCGTTATGAAACCATGCCGCTCGCCAACTTCTTCCGTATTCGATGGTAGCAACCTAGAAGCTATAGCCATAGAACCACTTCCCGTCATAAAAAATACGCTACGCCCTTCGGCAGTAACATGGAATAAAGCACTGCAATTACTCCCATTCTAGCGCTCCCTTACGCCACTCGTATAGGAAGCCAATGCACAGCACAAGCAAAAATACTATCATTGACAAAAAGCCTAGCAACGACAATTCACGAAGTGCCATCGCCCAAGGAAACAAAAACGCTACTTCTAAATCAAATACTATGAATAGTAGTGTTACTAAATAAAACCTGACATCAAAGCGACTACGCGAATCTTCAAATTGCTCAAAACCACACTCGTAGGCGCTAAGCTTCTCTGCATACGAATTTTTCCTTGCAAGCGTAAAGTTGACCGCAACAAAAAGTAGCGAGAAGCCGAACGCGACGCCTAAAAAAACTAATGCCGCAAAGTATTCTGTATAGAAGGTCGTAGCCATAATAGAATAAACAGATAAAATAACCAGTGCAAGTTATCCCATGAATTCGTCGTGTCAAGACAACTTCAAGGATTTTTATTTTAGGTTTCTCCAGAAACTCTATTTCGTATATTTTTACACATAGTCAGGCATAAAAGCAACGCGGTTAGTATAACAATGCAGATTTCGCAAAAACAAAAAGATCAACAACGAGAACAGGTACAGCAGTGGTTTCGCAAACTCCGAGATCGTCTTTGCCGTTCGTTCGAAGATATCGAGCAATCCCTACAATCGTCTAAAATAGCAGCTTATAATGCTGATGAACCACCAGGTTGCTTCCAGCGTAAACTTTGGCAACGCGAAGACGATAGTAGCGAAAAGGGAGCAGGTGGGGGGGGGGAGATATCCTTGATGCGCGGGCGGGTCTTTGAAAAAATTGGTGTCAACATCTCAACAGTACACGGAGCATTCGTGCCAGAACTACAAAGCGAGGTCAAAGGTGCCGCCAAAGACGGGCGGTTTTGGGCAAGCGGCATTTCTCTCGTCGCGCACCCTAGGTCTCCTTTGGTGCCCGCAGCGCACTTCAACACGCGATATATCGAAAGCGAATACGCATGGTTTGGCGGCGGCGGCGATATAACCCCTACTGCTACAGACGAGGAGGCAAGCAAAATCTTTCATAAAGCATTCCAAAGCGTATGCGACAAATACGAACCTCAGCGCTATCGCAAATATGCTAAAGCGTGCGATGATTATTTCTACATTCGGCATCGAAAACGCCCGAGGGGAGCTGGCGGAATATTCTTCGACTATCTAAATGACGACTGGCAGCGTGATTTCCAATTTACGCGCGAGGTCGGCGAGGCTTTCTTGCGAGTCTTCCCGCGTATAGTGCGTGAAAGATGCTATCAGGAATGGAGCGAGGAGCAGCGACAGCAGCAGCTGCGCGTACGCGGATACTATACAGAGTTCAATTTGTTGTACGATCGCGGGACTAGATTCGGCTTGCTAACAGGTGGAAATAACGACGCAGTTCTAATGTCGCTACCACCGCTCGCAGCATGGTAGAAAAAAGCATGCATGAAAAAAATCTAAACGCACTACCTTCACCGATATGGCAACCAACCGAACAGGCTATCGCCTCTTCGCAACTGCAAGACTTTTGCCAACGATTCACAAAGTTTGACAGCGCACCGCGTACAAAGCAGCAGTACGAGCAACTGTGGCGCTGGTCGATAGATAATCCAGAGGACTTTTGGTACGCTATATGGAATTTTGCCGAAGTCATAGGTTCTAGCGGTGAAAAGCCTTACATCGAGAGTAACAACGATATGGCAGAAACGCGATTCTTTCCGCGCGCAAAATTAAACTTTGCCGAAAATCTTTTACGCGGTGATGACGAACAGATAGTTCTTTCTAGCTGGTTCGAGCAAGGCGAGCGGCAATGTTTAACGCGCAAGCAGTTGCGCTGCAGGGTCGAGGCTTTCGCTCGTATCCTAGTGCGCGTAGGCGTACAAAAAGGTGATAGGGTCGCAGCAGTTCTTCCTAACTCTACAGAGGCGGTAATCGCCATGCTCGGCTCTGCCGCTATCGGTGCCGTGTGGACTAGCGCATCGCCAGACTTCGGCGCAGAAAGTATCGTCGAGCGATTCTCGCAAACTCAGCCAAAGGTATTGCTCGTCGCAGACGCATATACTTACAATGGAAAATTCTTCGATCGGCGAAACGAAATTACTAAACTGCTAGCGCGCCTGAATTCTGTGAAAACGCTCTTCACTGTCGACATCAGCTCGCGCATTATGAAAAATGCTGACTCGAATGCTGGAGAATGCACAGCACAGCAAAACGATAAAGAAAATACTGCCAAAGAAAATACTGCTATAGCCGTGTTCCCGTTTGCAGAGACGCTCGAGCAAGAGCAACTAGCAAATAAAAATAAGGGCGAGCCTTTCTTATACCCGCCTCTACCATTTTCGCACCCGTTGTTCATTCTCTATTCTTCCGGCACTACCGGCGCACCTAAGTGTATCGTTCATCGCGCCGGCGGCGTGCTATTGCAACACGAACTAGAGCATAAACTACATTGCGACATGCGAAAAGGCGATCGCGTCTTCTTCTTCACTACTTGTGGCTGGATGATGTGGAACTGGCTAACCAGCTCGTTGTTTAGTGGCGTACGGGTCGTTCTATACGATGGCTCGCCATTGTTCGACGAGGGTAGGCGCCTTTGGCAAATCGCAGAGTTTGAAAAACTAACGCACTTCGGTGCCTCTGCTAAATACCACGCAGCTCTAGATATTATCGGATTCAAGCCGTACAAGCACTTCGATACAAAATCATTACGCGCAACCATCGCAACTGGCTCTCCCCTATCGCCTGAAGGTTTCGATACCATAGCGCATAACCTATCTCTATCCGCCCCATTCCCATCTTCAATTAGCGGCGGGAGCGATCTGTGCGGTTGTTTCGTGATGGGATGTCCAACCTTGCCCGTATATCGCGGAGAAATATCCGTAGCCGTGCTCGGGATGGCTGTCGAGGTCGTAGACGATAACGCGCAAACCTTGTTCGATAGCAGAGGCGAGCTCGTATGCGCGCAATCATTCCCAACTCAACCATTAGGTTTCTTTGGCGACGACGACAAACAAACGCGCTATCGAAAAACATACTATCAACGATTCCCCGAAGCCTCGCGCCAACTATGGCACCAAGGCGACTATGCCGAGCAGAACAGCGCAACAGGAGGGTTCGCCATATACGGAAGGTCGGATGCAACGCTAAATGTCGCAGGCGTGCGTATAGGCACCGCCGAAATATATCGACAAGTCGAGGCAATACCAGAGGTAGACGAGGCGGTTGCAATCGAGCAGCAAACTGCAAATGACACTCAAATGTTGCTTTTTACAATCTTGCGAAAGGGAATTACATTAGACGACAAACTGCGCGCAAAAATATCACAACGCTTGCGCGAAAATTGCTCACCGCGACATGTGCCTGCAAAAATCTTTCAAGTGACTGATATCCCTCGCACAAGGTCCGGGAAAATAACCGAAATAGCCATACGCGAAAAAGTCGCCGATAAGAAGGTCGTAAACGCTCATGCGCTCGCTAATCCGCAAGCCTTAGAGCAATTCCGCGCACTCGTGCTAGAAGACGAAAAAAAGGAGGCAGGCGCGTGAGCGAAAGCGACTCTATATCTTCGCTCAACAAGGTTAAACAAGAATTAATAGACGAATTCTCGTTCTTTGACGATTGGGCTGACAAATACCAGTACGTCATCGATCAAGGAAAAAATCTCGAACCGCTAAAAGACGGCGAGCGCGTAGAAAAAAACCTACTACACGGTTGCGTGTCGCAAGTGTGGATGATTGCCAATGTCGAAGAAAACTCAGGCGAAAAAAAATTGAACTTTCGTGCCGATAGCGATTCGCTACTCGTGCGCGGGCTAATAGCTCTGCTCTTGCGCGTCTATAACGACCAAACACCAAATAAAATCTTGGCTTGCAAACCAGATTTTCTAAAAACTATCGGCTTAAACGAATACCTCTCGCCTTCACGCAGCAATGGCTTGGCCTCTATGCTGGCTCATATCTTCAAGGTCGCTCGTGCTGCTCTATTGTGAACTCAGGCTGCTTAGTAAGAAAACTCAAGTGCTCCTGTAGTGCTTGGAAGTCACGCGGGGGGGGACTCGAAAAAAATAAAGACTCACCCGTAATCGGATGCTCAAAGCCAATACTCAACGCGTGCAAGGCATGGCGCGAGGAGTGCAAACCATAGGCTCGTTCGCCAAAAAATAATGGCACAGATTTTCTAATCGAAGACTCTAACTCAGTGAAATCAATGTGAGTCTTCTCGCTATCCTCTCCAAAAAAAACGCGAGGGCGGGGATGCTTATACAACGAATCTCCAATAACATGATGACCGATGCTCGATAGATGAACTCGAATCTGATGCGTGCGTCCCGTCTCTAACTCGCAAGACAAAAGGCTCGCAAAACTCGAAAATCTGCAAAGAGTCCTATAGTGCGTAACAGCCCGTCTCGATTTACCTTGCCTCTTCGTATCACGGCATACCGCTCGTTGCGTACGCTTAATCGGATGACGCGCAAGCGGCGCAGATATACAACCGCTCGAAACGCTCGGAACTCCCCACGCAAGCGCAACATAAATCCGACTAAGCGAATGACGCGCAAACATACTAGATAACTTCAAGCGCGCATCATCAGTCTTCGCTCCTAGCATCACGCCACTCGTATACTTGTCAAGGCGATGCACAATGCCGCAGCGAGAGTCCTCAGGATAACCCGCAAGCGCAGAACCACAGTGCGCATAAAGTCTGTCGACTAAAGTCTCGCCCCTAACCGATAAAGCAGGGTGAGTCACTATGCCAGAAGGCTTCACAAAACACAGAAGGTGCTCATCCTCAAATAATACCTCCAAGGGAGGAGAACTGGTAGAAACAAAACTCGATGCAGGAGGGGGGGGAGGCGCGCTAAACGCTCGAGGGAGAGTCAAGCGCACGCATTGACCAACGCGCAAAGAAAAAGAACGCGAACTCGGACGCTCCTCATCCACTAGCACCGAGCCAGAATCTATCAAACGCGCAAGGCGGGTGCGCGATAAACCCAAACTCGCAGAAACCATCGTAGATAAAAATAAGTCAAGGCGCTCGCCGTCTTGCGAAGAAGATACTAAAAAATTATAAATGCGAAAAGACACTCAACTGATAAAATATACTACGAGCAGGTAAATCTCTCTCCGCGTTTGCGATTGGATAAAACTTGCTGCGCTAAATCATCAGCTCGTAAACGCGCAGGCGAAGAGCTCGGTAAATCCGTAAGCGCCTCCCTAACGCTACAATACGCCTTGTGGTAGTCACCTCTTAGCCAGAGCGCCTCAGCCCAAACTAATGCGCGGTCACCTCGCTTGCCCTGACGCTCGTATAGACGCGCTAGCCTCAAGCGTGCCAAAATCGACGCAGGCGAACGAAGTAAAGCTATCTTCATAAGAGACTCCGCTTCAGATAAATCCGATTCAACTGCACTATCGTCTCTATCAGCACTAGTGAGTAGCGAATCAAAGAGCGAAAGGCGAATCGGCAAAGCAAAACCCTTAGCAATACTACTAGAAATACTCTTAGAAATACTATTGGTGAGCGCGTCCCCGTAGCCAGCATCAACTCCTCGTTCAAGTAGCGATAGCGACTCGCGGTACGCTGTTTGTGCCGCTCGTGGGTCGATGCCTCGTAGAATATCGCCCCTAAGCTCAATAAAAAAAGGATCGCGCGTCCTTCGCTCTAGAAGATTGCCTACCTCCTCTAGTGCGCGCTCGTTATCACCTTGACGGTAGTACGCAATAGCACGCGCAAACATCGCGCCGATACGCTTTGCCTCATCGTTTGCAAACTTGCCCTTCGCATACTTCTTTAAAGTGATACGAGGAGAAAAAGTGAAGGCATCTATCTTTGCACGCATTCGCTCGAAGCCTTCGCGGGCAGAAGGTGTCGCAAAATTTTCATAGGCGCTAGAACTTCGTACCTTGCTAGCCAGAAACGCTATGCGGTCTTGTGTCGCTGGATGGCTTTGAAGGTATTTCGAGTAACCTGATGCTTTCTCACCGCGCAATTTTTCTAAAAAACCGAGCATCCCCTTCGGCGAAACCTTACCAGATTCAAGAATTTGTACCGCGCTATTATCCGCAATAGTTTCGCGCGCTCGCCTCTCGCTCAGCGTAAGGTTTACCACCGCTTGCGGCGAGCCGAGCGCGTTTGCAAGCGCAGCTTCGCGACTTACAAGCGCGAGCGGAACCGAGGCGAGCAAAAGCAGTAAAGCCGTGCGTTGCGCTCGCTCTGCGTCCGCAACCGTCAACGCGTAGTGGTCAGCTAAAACATGTCCAAACTCGTGTGCCATAACACCTTGTAGTTCTTCTATGCTCTCAGTCTCTTGGATAAGACCGCTCATAAATACAACATGCGTGCCTGCCGTCACGAACGCGTTTATCTCGTTCTTCCGCATAACATGTAGCGATAAGCGCTCCGCAGCATCTCCTAGCGCGGGGAGCAACGGCTCCGCTATCTTTGCAAGCCTATAGGCTATTTCCGCATCCATGATAAGCCTAGGGTCCTCAGAGCCTCTCGAGGTATTAGAGCGCGCGCTAGAATTTTCGCTAGGAGCTATAACGAGCACGCATACGAGTAAAAAATACAGCGCATGCTTGATTATTGGTGGATAGCTAAACATCGTCTATTCGTAGCTAAAAAGGCTTATGTATTCTAGTGGATAGAAGTCTATTCCAAGATAGAATAGACGAAAAAAACTAAGTTTATTAGTAAACTTAGTAGGCTTTGTAAGCTTAGTAAGCTTGGTAAGCTTAGTAAGTTTTGCTAGCAAGTCGTTATGATGGCAAGGCAGCTAAAAACAGAAACAGCCAATATACCAGCATACCGCTCGTCTTCCAGATGCGGCTTGGTCGTCTAACACTATTTTTGTGCACGAAAAGATGTCCCGAAAGCCCGCTTGATGCAAGCAACTAAAAGCTCTAGCATGCTTTGCAACGACAAGTAGCAAAACTATTGCTAGTGCAATGCAACTCGAGCTAGCTAGTGCCGATAAATACTCAAACCATAGTAATACATATAAGTAGGCTCGCACCGAAGCTATAGGCGAATGGACTTTCTAGATGCCATGCAGAATGAAGTCGCACGCTTAAACAACTATCGTGCAAGCGGGCGCGTCATCGCATTACGCGGGACGACGATAGAAATTCACGGACTCGAGTGCTTCCTATCGATGGGTGATATCTGCTCCATCGAGAGCCCTAACAACACGCAAGCCTTGACTTGCGAGGTCGTCGGGCAGCAGCTGAAATCTACCCTGCTGATGCCTTTCGGCAGCTTGAGCGGAATAGGAGTCGGAGATCGCGTGATAGCCGCGCTACACGAAGCCGTCATTTACCCTTCGCAGAAGTGGCTCGGGCGGGTGATCGGCGCACGCGGTGAGGTGCGAGACCGTAAGGGCGCTTTGCCAATTGGCGACGAAGCTTATCCAATTCGCGCGCAACCTCCTCCAGCACACTTGCGCAGACCATTAGGGGAAAAAATACTTTTGGGGGTGCGGGCATTAGACGCATTCGCTACCTGTTGTAGCGGGCAGCGCTTAGGTATCTTCTCAGGCTCCGGCGTCGGAAAATCCTTGTTGCTATCGATGATAGCGCGTCATTCGCAAGCTAGCGCCATCATCGTCGTCGGCTTGATCGGCGAGAGGTCAAGGGAGGTGAAAGAGTTTATTAGTAGCGCTTTGGGAGAACACGGGCTAAAACGAAGCGTCGTCGTCATATCGACAGCAGAGGAGCCTGCTCTCGCTCGAAGGCAAGCCGCATGGACAACTCTCGCCGTAGCAGAGTTCTTTCGCAACCAAGGCTTAGAGGTCTTGTGCTTGCTCGATAGCATAACCAGATTCGCTATGGCTTTGCGGGAAATACACTTGGCTGCAGGCGAGCCCGTAACTATGCGCGGATACACACCATCCGTCTTCGCCGAACTGCCACGATTGCTCGAGCGTGCGGGAACAGGCATCGAGGATGATAAAAATATTCGTAAAAAAAATACGGCAGAAACCGAGACAGAAACTGATGCAGAAACTGATGCAGAAAAAATCGCTAGCAACGAAAGCGACGATAGCAGCCTGCAGCAGGAAAATACGATGGGAAACATAACCGCAATCTTCTCCGTGCTCGTCGAAGGCGACGACCAAAACGAACCGATATCGGACGCGCTTAGAGGCATACTCGACGGGCACATTACTCTCTCGCGCTCAATCGCAAATCGCAACCGCTATCCCGCAGTCGACCTATTGCAGAGCGTTTCGCGCTCGCTACCAAATGCAAATAGCCAGCAGGAAAACGATATATTAGCTGACGCCAGGGGCCTGCTCGCTCGATACCAAGACATGGAGGACCTAATTCAACTCGGCGTTTATCGTAAAGGGAGTGATGCCGTAGTCGATAGAGCTATAGAAGTCATCCCACGCTTAGAACAAGAATTCCTCGCCCAAGGATTACAAGAAGAAGCGTTAGGCTTTAAACCGCTATACGAGCTTCTCGCACAAATATTGCAAGGAAAAAGTGCAGCCAAAGGTGTAACTCAGGAGACTGAAAAGGAAATCAACCTCAAGGATGAAGCGCAAAAAAATCCTTAAATACAACGATAGCATATTTGCTATGAAAGAATATGCTTAGAAAAAGTATAGCTATTCTAGCACGCATACGACGCGAAGAAACTCAACAGCAGCAACAAGTCTTCGCAAAAGCGCAACGCGAAGCTAACTCCGCAGCTAATGCTTTAGCGCGCGCTCGAAATACAATGAAAGTAGAGGAACAAATAGCTGCCGATAATCCGCAAATCGTAAATCCTTTCTACCTATCTAACGCACAAGCGCGTGTAAACGAACTGGCTGCACGGCTAGAGCATCTACAAGGCGAGCAGGCGCAATCTAAAACAAAATTAATCGATAACTACCAGCGTGAAAAATTAAGTGAAAAATTCGTCGAAAAACGCAAGCAACAAGACAACCTAACGCAAGAAAAACAGGAGCACAAAGAAATCGAATCTCTCGGTGAAACTCGCGCTAGCAACAAAGCTTATCGCTAACAATCATCTACCTAAATGTAGGAGCGAAAGTATAGTAGCGAGCGCACAAATCGTCGCATGCCTTTTGAAAAAAGCTTATCGACAAACGCTTGTCCCGCAACACGCTTGCCTATCTCGCTCAAGGTCGGGTAAGGGAAAATAGGTCCCGCAAGGCTACCGATCTTCAAGCCATTCTCTCTAGCTACTATCCAAGGCGCTAGCATCTCTCCCGCTTGCGCTCCCGCGATAGTTACTCCTAATATCTTACCCTTGCGCACAAAAACCTTAATCTTGCCTTCCTTGTCGTGCATCGCATGCGCTCGGTCGTTCTCATCGTAATTGAAAGATAAAGTCTGAAAACTCTTGCCATATTTCTCCATCGCAGCGCGCTCAGACAAGCCTAGCGACGCTATCTCAGGGTCGCAGTACGTAACCAATGGCAGGTTAGTAAGCGAAGCGCGCGCACGCATAGAAAATAAAATGTTACGGATAGCAATACCCGCATGGTAACTCGCAACATGCGTAAATTGCGCAGAACCAGAGCAATCGCCTATCGCGTAAATCCTTTTGCGTGTAGTTTGCAGTCTATCGTTAACGCTGATACCGCGCTGCGTATAGGCGATATTCGCTTTCTCTAACTGCAGACCTTCTAACTGCGGCACCCTACCTGTCGCAATCAATAGATGGCTACCATTTATAGTCTTCTGCTCCTCTTGCGGACGCTGCGATATTATCGCTTGCACCTTGCCTCTAACACCAGACACGCGCACTAAGTCGCTTGTCGGGTATAGCGATACGCCTTCAGATATAAGTCTATCGATTAAAATCGGCGCCA
Organism: Alphaproteobacteria bacterium; assembly: GCA_014238535.1. Lineage (GTDB taxonomy): Bacteria > Pseudomonadota > Alphaproteobacteria > JABAAW01 > JABAAW01 > JABAAW01. The sequence continues at coordinate 40,479 of JABAAW010000004.1, read as the reverse complement.
AGTCCTTATCTTCGTGACCTAATATCTGACCTCGCTCAATAACAGAAACCTCAACGCCAAGTCTGCGGTGCGCTTGCGCCAGTTCTAAACCAATCGGACCGCCTCCTATAACTATAAGGTGCTTGATGTCTTCATTATGCGAAAAAATCGTCTCGTTCGTGAAATAAGGCGTGTCACCAATACCAGCTATCGGCGGAATAAAGGGATGCGAGCCTACTGCAAGCACAAAAAACTTCGCGCGAACCGTCTTCGTGCCAGCAAGTAAAGTCCGATGGTCAATAAAACTACCGCTAGCCTCAATTACTTGACAGCCCAACGACTCAAAACGCTCAACAGAATCATGCGGCGCAATAGAAGCTATGACATTCGCAATATGCGAATGGACCTTCTGCAAGTCCACATCAACCCTACTCGAAGGTAAGCCAAAAATATCCGCACAACGCATATCGCGCGCAAGCTGCCCCGCAGCAACCATCGCCTTCGACGGAACGCAACCGTAGTTAAGGCAGTCTCCACCCATCTTGTGTTTCTCAACAATGACAACACGAGCTCCCATCTGCACCGCTCCCGCAGCAAAAGCCAAGCCGCCAGCCCCTCCTCCTACTACGCAAATATCGCACTTAATCGTCTTCACTAATAAAATCCTCTGTGTCGTTTATTGTAACTTCTATTGTAAATCAGCTGGAAATCCATCCTAGCATGAACTATAGCAATACGCTCTATGCTACAATAGCTATACCATACAGAAAGATGAACTCTATCTAGCGATAGCAGGGAGTTCTAAAATTCTATAGATCCAAGGTAAATAAAAATAGGGTAAGTCAAACTAACGCTCCGAAGGCGCTCTTTAACCTCGCCGTCGCTTCGCGTAAATTATCTAGCGAACAGGCATACGAGCAGCGTAAATGGTTAGGGCTTCCAAAAGCCTCGCCATGTACCATCGCAACTCCAGCACTCTCTAGCGCGTATAAAGTCAAATCCTCATCGTTAGCGATAACCTTGCCGTCTTCTTTCTTGCGTCCTATCAAATCAGCACAGGAGGGAAATGCATAAAACGCACCTTCTGGCAACGCGCACGATAGTCCATCAATATCGTTTAAAGCAGTCGTGATAAAGCGTCGGCGCTCATCAAAGGCTCGACGCATAGGCTCGAAAAACGACATGTCAGAATCAAGCGCCGCAACCGCAGCCCATTGGCAAAAAGTCGTAGCAGAACTCGCCGATTGCGATTGCACAACAGTCATACCCTTGATAAGACCACTCTCACCAGCAGCATAACCAATACGCCAACCAGTCATCGCAAACGTCTTGGAAACTCCGTTTACTATAAGCGTGCGCTCTAAAAGATGCGGGCACGCTTGCACAAAACTCGTGAAAGAGCGGTCTCCGTAGACTAAATGCTCGTATATCTCATCGCTGATAACTCCCGCTTTGGGATGCTTCGCAATAAGCTCCCCTAACTCCTTCAGCGTCTCGTGTTCGTAGAGAGAACCGCTAGGGTTAGATGGTGAATTCAAAATTAACCAGCGCGTGCGAGGGCTTAAAGCTCCCTCAAGCGCAGACGCAGATAGCAAAAATCCCGTATCCTCGCTCGTGTCGACTATAATCGGAACTCCTCCCGCTAAAGTAACCATGTCGGGGTAACTAACCCAATACGGAGAAGGAATAATAACCTCATCGCCTTGATTCAAACTCGCAACTAATCCGTTGTATATCGCTTGCTTCGCTCCGCAGGTGATCGCAACATTACCGCGCTCATAACTTATCTTGTTGTCTCGACGAAACTTGCGGACTACCGCATCGCGCAACTCAGGAATACCGCCCGCAGGCGCGTAGCGAGTCTTACCCGAAAGCAAGGCTTCATTAGCAGCATCAATGATAAAACGCGGCGTGTCAAAGTCCGGCTCGCCCGCACTCAAGGAGACGATGTCACTACCAGCAGCACGCAACTCGCCCGCGCGGGTAGACGCCGCAATCGTCGCCGAAGGGCGAACTCGTGATAAAATTTCCGATAAGTGCGACATCTCAAGGTAGGTAAACTATACTAGATAGCACAAATTCGCAATGCCAAGCCCGAATGAAGAGAAAAATACAGCACAACTCTAGTAAATGTCGATAGCTAGGGGCTCGCAAAAACCTATGAAAAATCCGCGCCCATAAAAACACCCATAAAAACCACTCTTTCAGCCACTCTTGCAAACATTCTTGCAACCACTCTTTCAGCCACTCTTGCAAATACTTTGAAACACCCATGAAAATACGCTGGCTATGGATACGGCACGCAAAAACAAAAATACGCAAAGGAGTGTTCGTCGGGAAAACTAACCCTCCCGCAGCAATAAGCTCAGCGCAACAAGAAATCGCGCAAATAGCCGCAGCGATCGCTAAGCTTATGCCATTGCAAAATCGATCAGCACAAAATCAAGTCGTCTCCGCAAAGCACAAAAAATCAGCTCGAATAGGCAATAGAATGCCCAGAGAATTAATGCCCAGAGAATTAATGCCCAGAGGATTGTTGATTACTAGTGGTCTGCGCCGCGCTATAGATACAGCAGAGGCTATCAGCAATAGCGGAAACAAAAATTATCAGCCGATACGCAAGCTAAAACTAGCCGCACTCAACGAGCAGAACTTCGGGCTATGGGAGGGAGAAGAATATAATCTAAAAAAACATAAAGCCTTGTGGGATGACCCCGTAAACTATCAACCCCCCGAAGGCGAAAGCTTCGCTGAGCTATGCAAACGCGTCGCACGAGCTATTGAACGCATCGAGCTAGCATTGCAAGCGATGGCAGCTAGACAAAGCGATGAGGCATCGTTTGAAAATATATCAGAGGTGACGATACTCGCCGTAGTTCACGCCGGAAGCATTCGCGCAGCAATCGCACACGCGCTTGCCATAACTCCCGAACAGGCTATATCCTTTACCATAGATAATCTATCCTGCACGCGCATAGAACGCTACAGAGACAATAGTAGCGAAAGTAGCGAAAGTAGCGAAAAAACGCATAGCGTAATACATTGCGTAAATGCCAAGAGTGGGGAGATAGAAGAGTAGAGAGATAGAAGAGTAGAGAGATAGAAGAATAGAGAGATAGAAGAATAGAGAGATAAATCAGTGCAAGCGACGATAGTAGCGTGATAGCAGTGCTTTAAAGAAAAATAGATGGCAAAATAAATACTAAAATAAATATCATGTGTCGTAACAATAGATTCTCAGCATTGTTGTTGGGAGGAGCAAACTCCGGCAAGACCGCTTGCGCACTCGCCTGGGCGAGCCAAATAGAATCGGCGAGCCAAATAGAATCGGCGAGCAAAGTAGAGTTGGCGAGCAAAGTAGAGTTGGCGAGCAAAGTAGAGTTGGCGAGCAAAGCAGAATTGGCGAGCCAAATAGAAGTGCATGCGCGCTTGAGATTGGCTAAAAAAATAGAGTTGGCTAAAAAAATAGAATTGGCGAGTAAAGTAGAAAGGACGAGTAAAATCGAGCAAGAAAAGCAAGGAGGCGAAAATACCCTGCCAGTATATGTAGCAACCGCAAACTACAACAAAAACGATATTACCCTAGCAGCGCGTATCGAAAAGCACCGAAAGGAGCGCGGAAAAAATTTCATAACCATCGAGCAACCAGATGCCCTAAAGCTAATACCTTGCCTGCAAAAATGCGAAGCCAATGTGATAGTGATAGATTGTCTAACTCTATTCCTTGCCTCCCTATTGTTTGCAGAGGGGCAACAAAAAACTAACGAGCAAGAGAACATGCAAGAGAACATGCAAGAGAAAACTCAAGAGGAAACTTTTGAGCGCGTGCTAGGTGAACTCGAAACTTATTTGACAAACATCGTAAAAAATAGCAACAAAAGCGTAATCCTCGTTTCGAACGAAGTAGGTTTAGGCATCGTACCATATACAAAAATGGGCGAAGTCTTTCGTGGTTATGCAGGTATCCTCCACCAGCGTGTCGCTGCCTGCCTGCCCGTGCTAGCCTTGGTCGTAGCGGGTGTGCCGATGTTTATCAAGGGTTCCGCGCCCGCGTAACTCGTCTAACTTTAGCTCTTAACTTTAGCTTAGCTAATTTAACACCTGAAAAAAAATACACAGACGGAGAAAATCTGGTGGAAAAAATTTACGCAACAATCGTTACTGGCTTCCTAGGCGCTGGTAAAACCAGCCTTATCGAGCAGTTGATAAAACGCGCTAGCATCGAGGCACCGAATAATCGATTCGCGCTAATGATCAACGAATTCGGCGCTTGCGGTATCGATAAAGAAATTCTACAGGCTTGCGGATTAAATTCGTGCGCGCGCGGCGAGATTATCGAACTCGCTAACGGATGTATATGCTGCACCGTCGCCGATGACTTCTTACCCGCTATGGAAAAAATTTTACGCCGAAAACCGCAACCAACGCATATCGTCATCGAAACATCAGGCTTGGCACTACCGAAACCTTTGGTGAAGGCGTTCGCTTGGCCAGATATCGAAAACAGGGTGACGGTCGATGGTGTAATCGCGCTCGCCGATGGAGTAGCCTTAGCAGCGGGCGGTGTCGTCGGCGATGAAAAAGCATTGCAAGCGCAACGCGAGGCAGACCAAGCTCTAGACCATGAAAGCCCTATCGAGGAGCTGTTCGAAGAACAGATAGCTTGCGCAGACCTAGTCGTTCTAACCAAGTGCGATCTGCTTTCAAGCGCTGAGCGCGCACGAGCTAAAGCGCGTCTGCAGTCATGGCTACGCGCAGGCGTCGGGATAGTAGAATCTAGCTTAGAAAAACCAGTGCCTAACTCGTTGCTACTTGGGCTACAGGCAGGCGCAGAACACGACCTAGCCTCTCGGCATTCGCATCACGACGAGGGCGACGAGCACGAGCACGACGATTTTCGCACCATAACTATGCGCTTCGGCGAAGTGGAAAACCACGCTCTATTCCATCAACGCTTGCAACAAGCTCTCGCAGAGCACTCTCTATTGCGCGTCAAAGGATTCTTAGCGCATAGCGGTAAGCCGATGCGCGAGTGCGTACAGGCTGTCGGAACTCGAGTCGTAAAGCGTTTCGATAGACCTTTCGCAAGCGACGAGGCACGCACAAGCGTGCTCGTCGTGATAACTCAAAATAATAAAGAAAGCGAAGAGGGATTATTCGAATCAAAGCTACGCGCAAAATTGGCGCTAGATTAACTAAAGTTTTTTCCCTCCCTATATGCAACCTCGTTTCATCGATAGACGATAACGCACAGCTCCTTAGGACCATGCGCTCCCTTATGTAGCGTTTGTTCTATGTCCGCCGTGCGCGACGGACCGCTTACTATATGGCAAGCCCAATAGCCTCGCTTATCAACGCTACGCGCAAAGCCTTCTTCTAGCGACGCTAACAAGTCTTCTTCCCTCAGCAACGCAATGTGTGTCGTCGGAAGAAATGTCAGCATCGCTTGCGTGCGCGTAGCTTGCAAAAAAACCAAACTACCGCTTTCGGCAATCGCGCAGTTAGCATGTTGTAGCGAAAAGTCTGGAAACGCCTTCGAGGTAAAAGCAGTCTGCCCTCGCGCTTCCGTAAGGCTACAATGTGGCGAAAGCTCCTCTAGAATCTTCAAGCTAGATAGCAACCGCCTTTGCTCGCCATCGATCAGCAGTTCAATAGGCTTGCTTCCAGGTTGGGCTCGTAGGTAGTCAATTATCGTCTTACCTAGCAACGATTTGCCTATAACTCTTGCGCTCGGTAAAAACTGGCAAGATAGTTCGCCCGCCCGTGCCATAAAGGTAGCCGTAAGGTCTTTCCCTACCTCCTTACAAAATTTAGGCAGAACTACCTTAGGTAGAGCTGCCTTAGTTATCTTTGCTACTTCATCTGTCGATTCGCGCGCTAGCGGCTTTTTAAGCTTAAGGTTGCCGATGATGCGTGCTCGTGCTGTGCTCGTATGTGCTGCAGTTAGTGCGTTAGGGGGCATGGTGTAATGATGTGAAAATCGACTGATTCCTATCCGCTTGTCGTCTCTACTTGGCGCGTTTGTTTGCAAAAAGCGTAACCGCTTGTAAAAAGCGCGATTGCAGGACGCGCTCGGCGATTTATCGGCAGGTCGCGTGTACTCGTCCAGCTGCTAGCTAGGGGGAGGTAGGAAATATGTCCTCTGCGGGCAAAAAGCCGTAACAGCCATAAAAGGCAGCATAAGGCTAAACGATACATTCTCGGGTGCGCAAATAACAGGCGCATAGTAGCGCACGCTATCTTCGTTTTTAACCTCTTCGTCTGAAAAAATCCCCTAAAGTCACTCTCGCGTAGCTTGCGCATCAGCGAAGTCAAAGGAATGCCTACAGGGCAAACCTCAACGCAACGTCCGCAAAAACTAGAAGCATGCGCTAAGGTGCTAAAACTCGGCTTAGCGCTAGCTTCCGCAAGTAGCGGCGTAAGCACCTTTCCCATAGGACCGCTGTAAACCCAACCGTAAGCATGACCACCTATACTGCTATAGACAGGGCAATGGTTCAAACACGCTCCGCAGCGTATGCAACAAAGCATGTCATGCCACGCGCTACCATGCATCTGGCTACGACCATTATCCAAAAGCACGATGTGCAAGTCTGTATTTTTGTCTGTATTTTTGTCTGTGTTTTTGCCTGTGTTTTTATCTATCTCCTCATCCTTACCCCTATCTTGCTCTGCTGACGCTCGGGTTCCGTATAGGCTTACATAGGTTCCTAAACTCTGCCCCGTAGCACTACGCGCCAGCACTCGTAAAATAGCAATCGCGTCAAGATCGTCAGCTACTACGCGCTCTATGCCCGCTAGCATGATGTGGCGACGCGGCATAATCGCGCTTAAGTCGCCGTTACCTTCATTCGTCAATAACAATGCCGCACCTCGTTCCGCTATCAACATATTCGCGCCCGTGATACCAACCTCGGCTTGCAAAAACCTTTCGCGAATCTTTTGCCGTGCCTCCTCGACTAAAACCTCACTCGCACGCGGATGCTTGAGGCTATCGCTCGTCGCTTGCTTTTCGCTAATGCCTTCGTGGTGCTGGCGAAATAGAATATCTATCTCCTCGCGGTTCTTATGTACAGCCGGCGCGATAATGTGGCTAGGGGCTTCCTTCGCTAGTTGAATTATGTATTCGCCCAAGTCGGTTTCGGTCACATTCGCTCCCGCTCGCTGCAGTGCAGCGTTCAAACCTATCTCCTCAGAAACCATAGACTTGCCCTTGATTATATGTTTCTTGTCGCGGCATAACTCGATTATAATCGCTCGCGCCTGCTCCGCCGTCTCCGCCCAATGCACCTCAATGCCTCGTGCTCGCGCGTTCAGCTCAAACTGTAGCAGCAAATCTCCCATGTTATCGACAGCACGCACACGCGCATCTCGCGCACGCGCTCGTAGGCTAGCAGAGTTCTCTAGGTCAGCAAACGCTCGCTTGCGCGCCCCTACAAAGCCCACGCCAGCCTTGCTCAAAGCCGCGCGAAGTGCAGCGTCTTTTAACGCAGCAGCAGAACTCGCGTGAAAATCATGCTGGCGGGCAGAAAACAATTCTCAATCTCCTCTCAATACCCGATAGGCGTAATCTTCTGCGAACCTAGCGCACGCCCAACTCCTAACGCTAGCAATTCGGCAATGTGGAAAAACGAAAGCTCAAGACCTCGTCTGCGCGCACGACCCGCAAGGTGCAACAGGCAGCCAAAGTCGGAACTCGAAACTATACTCGCACCACTTGCACGCAAGCAGGCAAGCTTGTCGTCCGCCATGCTCGTAGAAATAGCACCATGCGCAACTGAAAACTTGCCACCAAAGCCACAGCATACCTCGCAGTTCTCCGACTCGCGCACGGTGAAACCTCGCCGTTCTAACAACCCTCGCGCGCAAGCCCCGCCATCGTTCTCTCTAAGGCAAGAACAACTATCGTGCCAAGTGACAAAAGAGTTCGCTAAAGAAGCAGGCGCTAAATCCTTCACTCGCTCTAAAAAATAACTCTTCTTAACTAAAAACTCCGTCAACTCCATTACCTTCTCTTTGAAAGCATCAGCTCTACGCGCATACGGTGTATCTTGCAGCAAACTCGGGTAGTGCAATCTAAGCATGCCAGCGCAAGAACCCGACGGAACAACTATGGCATCATAACGCTCGAATAAATCAATCACGCGCTTCGCTTGCGCAATCGCACCATCCCTATCACCACTGTTATACAGAGGTTGACCACAGCAGGTCTGCTCGCGCGGCAACTCCGCGTCTGATCCGTTCGCCAAACCATATTCAACCAAAGCGCAAGTCGCATAAACCAACTCAGGGCGGAAGGCATCCGCAAGGCAAGTCGCTAGCACCGATACCCTAAAAGAAGGCTGCAGGCGAGGTGCCATAAAATACCAACAACTCTATTTCTTACGCTCTTGCGTAAATAATTCTCCTAACTCAGAGGTCATCGCCTCCGCAAGGTCTTCCGCATCGCTCAACTTGACCGCGCGGCGATAATATCGCGTAACATCATGACCAATGCCGATAGCCGATAACTCAATGCTACCCTTCGACTCTATGTGCCTAACAACCGAATGCAGGTGGCTCTCAAGGTAGTGCGAAGGATTCACCGATAAAGTCGAGTCGTCTACAGGCGCACCATCAGAGATAATCATCAGAATCTTACGCTGCTCCGCTCGTCTATCTAGACGCCGCTCCGCCCACAAAAGTGCCTCGCCATCTATGTTCTCCTTCAGCAATCCCTCCTTCAGCATCAATGCAAAAAACCTCTTCGTGCGCCGATACGACTCATCCGCATCCTTGTAAATAATGTAACGCAGGTCGTTTAGTCTGCCAGGAGAACTCGGCTTGCCTCTAGCAATCCATTGTTGCCTTGATAAGCCCCCCTTCCACTCCCTAGTCGTGAAACCCAATACCTCGCACTTAACTCCGCAACGCTCTAGCGTACGCGCTAAAATGTCCGCACTCATCGCCGCTAGCATTATCGGACGACCTCGCATCGAGCCAGAGTTGTCTAATAAAATCGTGACGATAGTGTCCTTAAACTCACTCTCGCTCTCGCGTTTAAACGCAAGAGGCGCTGAGGGCTCTATGACTACTCGCGACAAACGAGCAGCGTCCAAAAAACCCTCCTCATGGTCAAACTCCCATCTCCTGCGCTGACGAGCAAATAACTTGCGCTGCAAGCGGTTCGCAAAACGCGACGCCATCGCCTGTATAGGACGTAAGTCCTTGTCTAATGTGCTACGCAGACGCTCGATTTCCTCTTCGCTATCCGCAAGGTCGCGCGCACGCTCAACTCGATCGAAGGAAGGCGTGAAAACTCGGTAGCCAAAGTCGTCTTGCTCGTTGCTAAAAAGGCTAGAATCACGCTCGTTCGATTGCCCCGCTTCCTCCTCAGAGTTCTGCGATAAACCAAACAACGCCAGCGCATCTTCCGATACATCGTTGGAACTAGGTTCTTGTTCTTCTCCGCCATCTCTGCGTTCGCTATCTTCTTGCGGAGTCGGGGGGGAGGTGTCTTCCTCCTCTTCTTGTTGTAACTGCTCGTTTTCATCCTCGATCTGCTCGTCCGTTTCTTGCCCCTTGCTTCGTAGCGCGCCAAGCATACTTTGAATGAAAGCCGTTGCGCGTTCAGCATAGTCTTGTTGCCTTGCGAATGGCGCGTCCTTTAAGAAATTTTGTAATGGTTCCTCAACCCTAGCCCGCCAAGTATCAGATAGTCTCTTCGCATTCGAGGTGAGTGGGACGCCTAGTCCAATCTTCTCGCGTAGCAGCAAGCGCAGTGCTGCTGCAAACCGCTCGTGCGAAAATTGTTGCGGCATAAAGCCATGCTCTGTATGCACGCCGCCGTCTTGCGCAAAGGGTAGGTCGAGTATCTCTTGTGGAATCTCTTGCGGTTCATCGCCAAAAAAATTCTTCTCAGAATTTGTGAAAATTTGCGCAAAGCGAGCATTCAAATTACTCTTGACTCCATCTCGCGCCTGTCCTGCTAAATGCTCTATTCGCACCTCCTCGAATATCTCTAGCAAACGCCGCGCACGCATATCTTGCGGAGCATTGCGCGCAAACATAGTAGCGTTATGATAGCGTTTCTTCATAGCACAGCTATCGCCCTGCCCACGCCAAGTCGCTAAGTTATGCTCGTCGTAGCCTGCGGTGGTATTCTTATCTTTTTGCTTCGGTGCTAGCTCGTTTAACCCTTTTGGCGGGAGGGGCAAGGTACAGCTCTCGCCATCGATGCTAGGTTCAGCTCCTTCTAGATAAAAAACTTTCAGCGGCGTCTTGTGCGATTCTTGGCACAGCGCACGCACAGCAGCCGCGTTGCGATTGAGGGGGCTACTATCCGTGCTCTCTGAAAAAGGTTTCTTATAGCTATTGCGCTGCATCGGCACTCGAGGGAGCTTCCGTCGTAGTCGCAAGTGGAGTTTCAAGCGGAGATCTAAGTGGTTCTGTAGCACTCGCTCCATCCGCCATCGTATCTTCTTTCAATGAACTAGTTTCTAATGGATTGCGGTCAAAGCAACGCTGGTAGTATTCGCAAAAAATGCTCTTCTCCGATTCATCGCACTTATTTAAAAATGTTAGCCGAAAGGCTTGCTCAATATCTTTAAAAATAAGTAGGTTCTCAGCCCAACCAATAACAGTGCGCGGCGACATAACGGTGGTGACATCGCCCGCGCTAAAGCCACGCCGCGACATCTCCGCTAGCCTTACCATGCGCTGTACTAACTTTGCTTCGCAATGCGGAACTTTGCTACGCACTATCTTCACTTCCTCGTCGAACTGCAGGTAGTTTAAAATAGTCATAATGTGCCAACGGTCAATTTGCCCTTGATTGATCTGTTGCGTGCCTTGGTAGAGCCCCGTCGTATCGCCTAAACCTACCGTGTTCGCGGTCGCAAAAAGTCGAAAAAATTTATGGGGCTGGATGATACGGCTTTGGTCTAACAGGGTTAGGCAACCCTCTACCTCTAGCACTCGCTGTATAACGAACATGACATCGGGTCTGCCAGCATCGTACTCATCGAAGCAGAGTGCTATCGGGCGTTGCAACGCCCAAGTCAAAATGCCTTCTTGGAAAGAGGTCACCTGCTTGCCATCCTGCAATACGATAGTATCCTTACCTACTAGGTCGATGCGACTGATGTGGCTGTCGAGGTTTACACGCAAGCAAGGGTAGTTGAGACGCGCTGCGATTTGTTCTATATGCGTAGATTTACCCGTGCCGTGGAAACCTTGCACTAACACTCGGCGATTGTGGATAAAGCCTGACAATATCGCGAGGGTCGTTTCTTCATCGAAGCGATAGCCCGCATCGCGTGCGGGGGTGTAGGCGCAAGGTTCTGCAAAGCCAGGCACCTGCCAATCGCTCTCGATACCGAATAACTCGCGGCTCGAGAAAACAGCGTTCGGCTCGTCGAATAAAATGCCTTGCGTGCTCATGTCCTCCGTCATCAGTCTATTTTACCCTTCTTGTTTACCGTTCTTGCTTGTCACTCTTGCTTACCGTTTTTGCGACAATTGCCCTTCCGCCCATCGGCGCATAGCTTTTCTAGCAACGAGTAGGCGATGTTTATCTTTTTAAGGTGCTCTTGTTCTTGCTGTCGTGTTCGTTTATCCGCCCCTCTTGCTAGGTGGCGGTCTGGGTGGTGGGCTTTCGCGAGCTCACGGTAGCGTGTTTTAAGTTTTTCAGTGTCTAGCGGCGGCTGCAATGAAAGCAGTTGGCAAGCATCACGCTCTTCGCGGTTGCGAGGATAGCACGCGATAGCACGATCGCTATGCGGCGCCTCGCTAGGTCGTGTATCATTGGTGCCGTTAAATTTTTCGCCAAAAATCTCGCTAAAGGTTGTCGCAAAAGCTTCCCGCACTCGCTCAGCAGATATATCGCGCTTCCGTAACTCATTGCTAAACGGGCTAATCGGCCAAGTCGGACGATAGCCTACCGCAGACGAGCGTATCGCTGCTTCTATCTCCTCATCGCTTTTATGCTCGTAGTAGTTCCACGCACTATTCGCATCTCGTGCGTGCTTCAGGCATAACCAAGCCCTAGAACTATCATCAGTGCTAGGTCCAAGAAAAACACCAGCATCGTAGCAACCGCTTCGCGCGCAACAACGCTCGCGGGCTTGCTCGTATCCTATAGAGTCAATCGCATGGGATTGGAGGCTCATCAGGGTAACCTTGTCTTCATAGAGTTTGCATAGGGGAGATACCAATCAGCTTGAGTGAACGCACAAGAGAGAGAAAAATAACCTATTTAGTAAGAAAAGGCAAAGCCATCGCTCTTGCTATAGGCGGTATGTAGCACTAATTCTGCCGCTTAACTCGCCATGTTATAAAAATAAGTGGATAATTACCTAATATAAGAGGTGTTTCCTTGCCTCGCCCTGCTTTATTGCTCGAAAGCAGGTAGTCTGTATTCCAATAAGCACTGAGATAACCATTGCGGAAAAAGTGCAGTCAAGGTCAAGAGGCGCAAGCAAACGCGTAAGTAGCATGAAAGAAAAACACCGCGGTAGCGAAAGATTGCGAGACTTCATGCTCTCGGAAGAAAAAGGCAATACACATCCTTTGGACTTTCTCGAGCGAATGTTTATAGAAAATAGCTGGGAGTTCTCTCGTCCGCACGCCGACTCTTTTAGTGCTATCACAAGTGCTAGCTGGACCGAATACCGACTCGAGTTCGAGTGGCAGCGAGACGCGCAAGTCTTGGCTATAGCTTGCGCTCCTTGCCTAAAGATCCCGCTCGCGCAGCGCAAGCATGCGCAAAAACTCGTAGAAAGTGTAAATCGCGAATTGTGGTTCGGGCATTTCGAATTCTTAACGCAATCAGCAGAACTGCAATTTCGATACGGCGTGCCGTTGTTTATGCTCAACTATAGCGTGATAAATAACTCCGCTAACAATCTTGACGCAAAGGGAGAATATAAAGGACAACACGAGCAAGACGCATTGTTTTGCTCGCGCATGGCGCACTTACTAGAATACATATTGGGCTTGTGCGAGCGCTACTATCCCGCACTCGTATACGCTTTGGCAGAAGAAAAACCATCAAACGACGAGTTGCAACTAGCATTGCAAGAAACGCAAGGATGTGCTTAAAGGCTGTGTTTAAAATGCCTCTTTCGTAAGGCATAACTAGGTGGTGAAATTTCGCAAAAAATAACAGCAGAAAAATACACTCATGTATTAGTCATCGGTTGCGGGCACATGGGTGGCGCTTTGCTTACGCGCTGGGGCGACGCTTGCATAAACGAAAAAGAATACAGCCGTAATCTACCGAATTTTTTTAGCGTCATCGATCGCTCACCTAATGCCGATATCGGCTCAAAGGCTCTATCGCCACCTCGCTTTCAAGCATACGCGAGCTTGCAAAAATTTGCCGACGAGCTCTCTCAACAAAAATTACCAGCCCCCGACGCCTTGCTGCTCGCCGTGCGTCCTAAACAGGTGCTACCGACACTCAACGATGCTCGACACCTTCTCGCACCGAGTGCAAGCGTCATCTCGCTCGCCGCTGGCTTGCCCCTGACACGCATGCGCTACGCGCTAAAGGCAAACAAAAACCTATCCACACCCCTATTTCGCGTGATGCCAAGCATACCCGTCGCTATCGGCGAAGGTATCATCCTGATCGCAAGCGACAGCAAGCGCGAACAAGAGTCCTCTTATGTGCGCGCTCTTTTCGCTCCCATGGGGCGCAGCGTCTTCTGTTCCGATGAATTGTTAGACAAAGGCACTGGGCTTTGGGGTAGCGCGCCCGGCTACCTGTTCCAGATGATACACGCCTTCGAGACCGCCGCTTGCGAACTCGGTTACAAGCCAGACCAAGCGCGGTTGCTCGCATTTCAAACTCTAAAGGGAGTCGGGCTATTCGCTGAAAAACAGCATACCGAGAAAAATATCTCGCCACAAGAACTCGTCGCTAGCATCGCCCTGCCAGGCGGGACAACCGAAGCAGGTTTAAGCATCCTAAACGACAAAAAAACAGGACTCGTGCCATTAATGCAAATTACCGCACAACTCGCATATCAGCGCGCGCAAAATATGGCGCAAGAAATAGCAGCAGAAGAAGAAAAATAGTCAGAGCGCTAAAATGTTAAAATTCACTGCCCATAAATAACCGCGCTTGCTATACTAGCCCGATGTTACTACCTTCATATCAACGATAGGAGTTTGGTTAAATGAAAAAACAACGCATACTCTTTATGTTCTACTCTATCGTATTCGGATGGATGGGCGCGCACCGATACTATTTGGGGCAAACAGCCTGCGCTGTCTTCTATTCTTTGTTTTTCTGGACTGGTATACCTTTGCTCGTAGCTCTCATAGAGTTCATCGTATATTCGCAAATTAACGATAAAAAATTCGATGCGATGTACAATAAGGCAGAAAAAATAGGCTAAGCGAAAATGTATGCGGCTAAACTGCTATTCTAAATACCGTTGGAGGTCTATTCGATGAAAAAAAAACGGATCATTTTTCTGATATATGCCCAAGCACTTGGCTTCGTGGGAGGGCATCGGCACTATTTGGGGCAGCATCGCCTAGCATTGCTATACCCAGCTTTGCTTCTAATTTCGCTAGGTCTCATTATCTATTACTCGCAGACTGTTTCGTGGCTAAAAGAGTCATTCGATGCCTCTTGGATTATCCCTGTTTTCATCCCTGGCGTAATCGCATATATCGAAATAATCTTCTATTCCATAGCGGGCGAAGAGAAGTTCAACGCAAAATACAACAGCTAAGTAAAATCTAAAATCACCGTTGGCTCGGTATAATCGGCGTAAGTCGTAAAACCAAAAGTAAAAGCAAAAATAGGAGGTTGGATAAATGAAGAAAAAAATCGTATTCTTCCTGCTCCATGCAGCTACTTCAGGGAAGAAAAAACGCGCATTCTTCCTGCTCTATGCAGCTACTTTCGGATGGATAGGCGCGCATAGGTACTATGTTGGACCAGTCTGGCTCGCCGTGATATACACTCTGCTCTGCTGGACACAGATAACTTTTATTGCTGCATTGATCGAAATAATAATTTGCTCCCGCAAAAGCGACGAAGAATTCGATGCGATTTATAACAAAAAGCGAGATTTATAAATAAAACTCTCGGCGAAAACTCTCGGCGTAGTCGCATAGTAACCACCAAGTAACCACTCGGGATGATGCACGCGATAGTCTCGAAAGTAGCGTCAAAGATAGTCTCAAGCTATAGGCACCGAAGCCATATATATATCGATAATGCACTACGAAACGAGCGCCTTTGTCGCATGCTCGAGGAATGCTCGTTCGTGCGAATCTTCTAGGTGCGGTGCTATCGTCTCGCGTAAGCGTTGGTGATACGCATCTAGCCATCGCCGTTCCCAAGTCTCTAGTCGCTCAATAATTATCGGCGTAAGGGAAATCGGCGCAAGGGAGAGAGTCCGAAAGCATAAATTGCGCTTCTTTTCCGAATTCATTCCGCCCGCATACACAACCTCCATTAAATTCTCGATGCGTATGCCGAAATTCCGCGGGCTATAATAGCCAGGCTCATTCGATAGAATCATCCCTAATCGTAGCCGTTCGCCACTGCCACTTTGCGCAAAACGTACCTTCCCCTCATGCACGCTCAAGCAAAAGCCAACCCCATGACCACTAGCATGCGGGTAGTCTAACCCTCGTTGCCAAAGGGCGCGGCGCGCAAAGGCATCGAGCGAATGCGCATAAGTGCCCTCCGGGAATACCGCCGTCGCAAGCGCAATGTGACCTCGTAATACAGCAGTGTAGGCTTCGCGAAACGCAACCTCTCCCGCACCACCACCAAAAACTAAAGTGCGCGTGATGTCCGTCGTACCAAACGCATATTGACCTCCCGAATCTATCAAGTAAGGTTTGTCTCGTCGTAGCAAACTCGAGCCTGCGCTAGGTGTCGGGTAGTGAATTTGCGCACCGTTCGCTCCGCTCGCCGAAATAGCCTTGAAACTCTCGTCCAATAATTTACCACTACGCAGGCGGAAGTCATATAACTTGCTCGCCGCCTCCGCTTCATCAACGCGCTCATTACTTTTGCCTATTCGATCAAGCCAAGAAAAAAAACGCACGAGCGCAATTCCATCCAATAAATGCGCCTTGCGAAAATTAACACGCTCGCGCGTAGTCTTACAGAGGCGCAATGCCGCGCTAGGTTCTTCCGCAAAACGCAAAGGCAACGACCTGCTGCGGCAAGCGCGCACTAACGCGCTAGGCGTTTTGCTCTTGTCGAGGACGAGGACTCGCTTCGCTCGCGCAAGCATATCTAACTCAACACCTAGCGAGCCCATCGTGCAAATCTCACAATGCGACAAATCCTCGCCCCGAAGAGTAGGACGAGGGCGCGTGAAAAAGCACGCTCGGGTCTTATCTTTGCTATCACGCGCAAAAGTCAATAGCCCATAACCTAACGCGATAGGCACATACGGAACATCGCTCGCGCGTAGCGATAAGCCCCAAGCGCAAGCATCGCTATTCGTTAGTAGCAAGGATTCCACATTACTATCCGCGCTGGTTTGCATCTGCTCTTGCATACGCCGCAAGCGCACAAACGCCTCCTCGCCAGTCTCGCTAGCTCGACGCAAGGATAAAAGGCTTAATGGAGCAGGCGGGCGCGCGTGCCATAAAGACGATATTTTATCCGCATCGATAGAAACTAGTCTAATCATCGGGGCTAACTCGCGCAGTCGTGCTCGTACCCCCTCCAGCAAGCCTTGCGAAAACTGCCAAGGGTCATAGCCGATACGACTGCCAGCAGAAAACATGCTAGCAAGCCTGTCCGCTATCTCCGTCTGTCGAGAATCGCTAAACTCGAATAGATCGCTGTCGCATTCGACGCCTATCTGCAAGCGGTAGCGTGGATCAGTCGCAAGTAACGATTTCTTCTTCGCCCGAAAGTCAAAAATCGCCCAGCCGTAAGAACCAGAAAAACCAGTGAAAAAGCGAAAATGTTCAGCGTCTTGCGATAGAGACTCATCACCATAGCGGTCGCCTCGTAGCATAAGCAAGCCTTCTAAACCAGAACCTATCTTCGCTCTAAGCTTAGCGAGCAACTCAGATCGTCTTGCTACGCTAAAAGCTCGTGCCGAAATTTCTTGGCGAACTCGTTCAACGCTGTCTGAAAAAATGCGCCGCGCTTCATCTTTGCTATACCCTTCTTCGGCAAACCATCTTTGCCACATGCCTTCGTTGTATGGGTTTGCAGGCGCGCTCGCGATCCCGCGCGCCAATGCTCGCTCTCTATAGGTAGCTGTAGCAGTATTGCTAGAAGGCAGATTTCTACTCGGCAGCGACCGAATCTTTAACTTTTGCCTTGTCTCCCTCTTCGATTACCGCCATGATTTTCGCCGCGCAGAACTTAAACTCAGGTATCTTCCCAATAGGATCAAGTTGAGGGTTCGTAAGAAAATTCGCCGGCGCTTCCGCAAAGCAAAATGGGATGAAAAGCATACCCTCCGCCACATCTCGATCTAGTCGCAACTTCGCCTTGATGCTTCCTCGTCTCGTCTCGATGCGTATAAACTGCCCTCCCGTTAGATTCTTTTGCGATGCTTCGCGCGGGTGAATATGCACACTCGCCTCAGGTTCAATCGAATCTAGCACTTCCGACCTTCTCGTCATCGCTCCAGTGTGCCAATGCTCTAGCAACCGTCCCGTCGTCAAGATGTAGGGGTAGTTACTATCAGGCAGCTCCGCAGGCGCAACAAGGTCACTCGGCACCAATCGTAAGCGACCGCTCGCAGTCGGAAAGCCATCGCCGAATAGCGTTTCCTGGCCTTCTTCATCTTCGCTCGCGCAAGGATAGACGACAGAGCCCTCGCGTTGCAGGCGGCTCCAAGTGATGCCCTTGATCGATGGCATAGTCTCTCGCATCTCTTCGTATATTTCGCTAACAGAGGCATAAGACCATTCACAGCCAAGCCGTTGCGCAAGGTCTTGGATGATAAGCCAATCTTCGCGTGCTTCCAACGGAGGCGTGAGTACGCGTTTCGCCAACTGAACTTGTCGATTCGTGTTCGTGAATGTTCCTTCTTTCTCTACAAAGGTGCTAGCTGGAAAAATAACATCCGCAAAAACAGCCGTCTCCGTCAAAAATATCTCTTGCACCACCAGGTGCTCGAGGTTAGCCAAGGCAGCGCGAGCGTGCCGTGTATCGGGATCAGACATCGCTGGATTCTCTCCCATTATATACATGCCCTTGATATCGCCCTTGTGCGCAGCGTTGATTATCTCAACAACCGTTAGCCCATTCTTAGCGTCAAGCTTTGTCTTCCAAAATTTTTCATACCACTCGCGCACCTTATCGTCTTCGACCGAGCGGTAGTCGGGGTATACCATCGGTATCAAGCCTGCATCTGACGCTCCTTGCACATTATTCTGCCCTCTAAGCGGGTGCAAACCTGTTCCTCTTCTTCCTATTTGTCCCGTTATCGCCGCAAGCGCTATCAGGCAACGCGCGTTATCCGTGCCGTGTACGTGTTGTGAAATTCCCATTCCCCAAAAAATCATGGCTCGCTCAGCCTGCGCGTACGCTCTTGCTATAACGCGAATCTCTTCCGCAGCGATACCGCAAATGTCACTCATCGCATCGGGCGTGAAGTCTTTTATGTGCTCTGCAAGCTTAGCGAAATCTGAGGTATGCGCTTGTATGTATTGGCGATCTACCAAGTCTTCGTCGATAATCGTATAGATCATCGCGTTAAGTAGGGCTACATCACGCCCTGCCGTAAAGGCGATATGCTTCCAAGCATAGCGCGTCAGGCTATACCCCCTTGGGTCTATAACTATAAGCTTCGCACCTTTCTTCGCCGCCTGCTTCAAGTAGGTCGCCGCGACTGGGTGGTTTTCCGTCGGACGCGCTCCGATAACGATTATGCAATCGGATTCTTGCGCTTGCATAAACGGCGCGGTAACTCCGCCAGAACCCAAGCCTTCGAGCAAGGCTGCAACCGAGGAGGCGTGGCATAGTCTCGTGCAGTGATCGACGTTGTTCGTATGGAAGGCGCAGCGTATCAGTTTTTGAAATAGGTAAGCCTCTTCGTTAGAACACTTTGCCGAGCCAAAACCAGCTAGCGCACCACCTCCGTGCTTTGCGTATATCGCGCTAAGCCCGCTCGCAGCGCGCTCAACTGCCTCGTCCCAAGAGGCTTCGCGGAAAAAATCCAAGTAATCATTAGGAGCAATCTGCATATCCCAAGACTTTCCAACTCCATCCTTGCGGATAAGCGGTTTCGTCAAGCGGTCGCGGTGGTGCGTGTAGTCAAAGCCAAATCTGCCCTTCACGCACAAACGATTTTGATTCGACGGTCCATTACGACCTTCAACCTTTTGAATGCGCCCATCTTTTACAAAAAACTTCGTCTGGCAGCCAACGCCACAATAGGGGCATAGGCTATCTACCTCGGCTTCTGCCTTGCCGCGGTACTGTTGCTCCTCATCAACTTGCGTCGCCTCCATCAATGCTCCTGTAGGGCAGGCTTGCACGCATTCGCCGCACGCAACGCAAGTCGACGAGCCCATAGCATCATCAAAGTCAAAAATAATCTTCGAGTGCGCTCCTCGTCCAGACATGCCGATAACATCGTTCGACTGCACCTCGCGACAAGCGCGCACGCACAGATTGCAATGGATGCAAGCATCCAAATTTACTGCCATCGCACTATGCGAGCGATCAGGTGGAACCTTGTGACTTCTTCTTGCAAAGCGGCTGCTCGATAGGTCGATCTTCTGCGCTTGTTCGAAAAAATGCGAGTTAGGGTCAGGCGAACTACTAGGTGCTTTTTGATCAGCTAGTAATAACTCGAACACCATACTACGCGCCGCTTTCGCACGCGCGTTGTCCGTTGTAACTCGCATACCATCTCGCGGTTTGCGAATGCACGACGCCGCTAATACTCGCTCACCCTCTATCTCTACCATGCAAGCACGGCAATTGCCGTCAGGGCGATAGCCAGGCTCAACACGCGTACAAAGGTAGGGGACTTCTATACCCTCGCGCCGTGCAACTTCAAAAATCGTCTCCGACGAATCAGCTTCAACCTCGCGCGAATCTAGCGTAAAGCGAACTCTATCTTCCTTCCTAGCTTCCTTCCTATCTTCCTTTCTAGCCATAAAGAATACTCATGAATCCATACATTGCTACTTGTCTCCCCACCATTCTATCTAGCCCATTTCGCACTCGTGTTGCACAAACTACTTTTTTACACTACACTACTTTAGAGGCAATAGACAATAATGCATAATAACTAAACTAAACGCCACAGGGTATTTTAGCACAAATGGTATCATTACCGCCTCATCTACAAGCGCGTCCCGCATCACGACGCGAGACACCTTCTGCTGATAAACTGATAGACGAATTACTCGCCCGACGCCCCGCTAATCGAGCAGGACCCGCTATCGCCCAAGAACAGCATAGCATACAAGATAGCATACAAGAAGACATCAACCTTTTTCGTGAACGCGTTAAAGGAAAATCATTGCAGCAACTCCTAGACCTATACCCAGGGCGGGGGGCGTTGCTAGACTTGCTACTATAGGGATTATACAAACTATTTCTTGTTAGGGCTCGCTTGTAAGAATTTCGTCGCATTCGGAGTTCTCTAAAAAAATAACAGCAAAAAAGTTGTTTTTGTTTTTATTTAATCTGGAATAAGTGTATATTGGATGCAGAGTAAGGTGCCAAGAGGTTTTTAGCGATGCAGGGCTCTGTTGCAGAAAATATTCCCTCGATGGATGTGATCGATCAGAATATCTCTTCGCGCTTGCGACAGCGCAGGGTGTTGCAAGGCTATACGCAAGGCGAGCTCGCTGAGGCTTTGGGGGTATCGTTCCAGCAAATACAGAAATACGAAACTGGCGTCAATCGTGTCAGCGTCGCGCGATTAGTCGCACTAGCTTATGTGCTAGATGTACCGGTAACCTATTTCTACCACCCATTGCGAAGTGTGAAAACAGGCAGCGCACCCAAGCGCATCATCCCAACGCCGAGGAAAAAAGACAAGCCAGACAAACCTTCGCTAATAGGCGGACGAATAGTCGAACAGCAAAAAACGATGATGGCTTTGCCCGAAACCCTTTCCCTAGTGCGAAACTTCTACATGCTCGATCCCGCAGTGCGAAGTTCCATAGCAAGTATGTGTCGTAGCCTTTCTGCCAAGCATTAAACTTCTCAATACTTCATAGCCGACATAGTAAAAGCATTCAAGGAACTACATAGAACATCTTCTGCATGCCTCTAAAGAGGTAGAAAGACAAAAAAACACTGGTTGTGCGTGCGATTGGACTTTGGAAATTATCCCTTTCTCCACACCAAGTCCATTCTACGCATAACCAGTTAGCCAGCCTTGCTATAGGATGGCTTTTTTATTGCGCACAGATACGCTAAAAGTAAGTGGGGGCTAGGAATGCTTTAAAGCCGTGAGGTTTTGAAGCCGTGAGGTTTTAAAGCAGTTATAAAAGACTACTCTAGAATATGGAGGAGTAAAGAATAGAGTGGAGAAAAATAGCGAACACTCAAGCAACCTCGAGGATGCACTCGACCTTGCTCGTAGTCGAATCACAGATTGCCTAACGCACCATAGGAATAGCGACCTACACGCAGCATGCTTGCATAAGCGCACAGCCGTGCTCGTCGCAGGAGACGACGCCATAAACTTTCTCAATGGCTTGACTACAAACGATATAGCTCGCGCACAACGCGCACAATATGCAATAACAACCGCGTTCCTAACTCCGCAAGGTTCTATAAAAAACATGTGCATCGCCATCCCCATCGAAGAGGGCGTGATAATAGAGTGCGAACTCGCAGGGCTAAAAGATTTCGCTAACTATCTGTGGCACGCGCGCATGGAGGATGCAGTAACCTTTCGCTGGATGAAAGAGATGAGCATCGCTACACTCTTCCCTAAATCAAACAAACAACTCTATGAGGTTAGCGCGAAAGATGAACTAGAGGGGGGGGCTAATATCATTCCATTAGGAAGGGAGAGAGACGCTAAAGAGGTAGAAAATAGCGGTTTTCTATGCAAAGACCCTCGCGCTCCATTGAAAGCATGGCGACTCTATCACGCGCGCGCAGATGACCTAGTGCGCTCGATAAAACTACCTATCGCCAGCAACACCGATTATGAAAATTACCGATTGTCATTAGGCATAGTCGAAAACGCAGACGAACTAGCGCAACCTCGTGCGTTCCCGTTCGAATACGGTTTGGACGCATTGGCAGCTTTAGATTGGCAGAAGGCTTGCTATGTCGGGCAAGAAATTACCGCTCGGATGAAATATCGCGCAAGGGAGACAAAAAAACACGCACTGCCTTTGCGTATAGCTTGTGGAAATCTAGCAGTAAAGCCCGATGATAAGGTCTATTGTGTAACTGAAGAGGGGCACGAAAACTCAAAACAATTAGAAAAACTCTGCGGCGAAATTACTTATGTCGTCGATAACAAAAGTGGCGACGGTGAGGGCGAGGGTGAGGGCGAGGGTACCTCTGAGACAACAACCGCTTTGGCGTTGTGCCGTCTCGCTCCAATAAAGCAGGCTTTACGCGCACAAAAAACGCTAGAGGAAGACGCCTCAGCAGAGGATGCGGTCAACTCATTAAACATTAAAGTCGCGCTAGGTTCCGAAAAAAACACGCGGCGCGCAAAACTGATCTTACCGCATTGGTTAGCTATGTTATTTTCGCAAAAACAGCTAGCACAAAGCAAATCTTCTAAAGGCGAGTCTTCTCAAGATCATCGGGTAAGCGATGGCACGCGCGGAACTATCGCGATGCTAATGCTAGCATTATTGTGCGGCTCATCGTCTGCAAGTGCAGAGCAAAGCCTACAATACGCGCTACAGCAGCTACAGGTGCAAAAACCATATCGCATATCGCTCTTCGCTCGTGCTAAAGGAGCGCGTACGCTCGCAGTCGCAGAGGAGATCGGCAGCGTTTTCATCGCAACTCGTGCAAGGCGAATATATATAGTCAAAGATGGAACAACGCATTTGCTATCAGATAATCTGAACGTCCCTAATGGTATCGTTTGGCGTTCGCCATACCTATATGTCATCGAGCAGGACAAGGTCTCGCGCCATCGATTCGATGAGTTCAGTGCTCGGCTGCCTGCAGGGGATATACTCTTCGATGCACTGCCAAATAAAAAACACCACGGCTGGCGAGTCGCAACTATCGGTCCCGACGATCGTCTTTATATTGCCATAGGCGCACCTTGCAATATCTGTTCCGTGCAAGGCATGGAAGGCACTATCATTCGTATGGAACTAGATGGTAGCGGAGTCGAGGTCTATGCTAGCGGCATACGCAACTCCATCGGGATGGACTTTCAACCGAGTAGCGATACTCTATTCTTCACAGATAACGGCGCAGACTTCATGGGCAACGACTCGCCGCCAGAAGAACTAAACCGTGCCTCGCGTAAGGGCTTGTTCTTCGGATACCCATGGTTTGGTGGTGGTAGAGATCGTACTAAGAAATTTGCCAATACTCCTATACCCGATGAGCTTAGTGCGAAGGGGGTCACTTTCCCCATCGATACTTTTCCAGCGCATAATGCGCCACTAGGGATACATTTCTATCGCGGGGAGAGGTTTGAAGACCTAAAAGGCGATGCGCTCGTCGCCTTGCACGGCTCTTGGAATAGGGCTCCTCCAGACGGCTATCGAGTCGTGCGCTTGCATTTCGAGGCAGGCGATACCTCGCCTTCGCACCAGAGTATTTTCATCGACGGGTTTTTAAATATGCAGGGAGGACGAGGCAGACCAGTCGATCTGAAAACGCATTGGGATGGAAGCATATTGCTTTCCGACGACGCGCGAGGCTTAGTCTATCGAATAGAACGCGAATAGAACGCCATATAATAACGCTTTAGAATAACGCTTTAGAATAACGCCATATAATAATGCTTGAGAAAACTTATTAGGAAAGAAAAAACCATGCTAGGTGTTTTTGACTCGCTCTTGCGTTATGCTCTAGAACTTGTTGTGCGAAAGGTCTATCGTCGGTAGGGTGAGAAGATGATTTCTATAACCACAGAGGGGCTTATCTTGTCGTTTGCTCGTCGTGCGGGCGTTAGGTCTGCGCTCGCGTCTTTTATTTTTGTTGTCGCTACTACTTTTCTTGCAACGCTGTTACTTTTTGCCATCTCAGGTCAAGCTGACGCGCAAAAATCTGCTGCCGAAAAACGAGACGACGCTACAATTTGTGTCGAACTAACGCAGCTCGCTGAGCGAACTCGTAGATTTCCTAAAGGGTTACTATATGCCATCGCGCGAATAGAATCCGGCAGGAAAGCAAGCTCCAGCTCGGCTGTAACGCCTTGGCCGTGGACTGTAACCGTAAAAGGAAAAGGAAACTACTACGCAAGTAAGCAAGAAGCCGTCAAGGCGATAAAGCAATTTCAACGAGACGGGCATTCGAATATCGATGTCGGCTGTATGCAGGTCAACTTGTATCACCATGGGCGAGCTTTTCGTAGCGTCGAGGAGGCGATAGACCCTGTAAATAATGTAGCCTATGCGACTGAATATCTAGTCGTGCTGTATAAACGCTATAGAAACTGGCAGGAGGCGATTAAATACTACCATTCTTCCGATCCTACTAAACACGATTACTATCTCGCTAGGGTTAGGCGAACTTGGGACGCTTCTAAAGCACCGCGCTCTAGTAGACGATCGATTCGGCAGGCAAGGCGCGTAAATCAAAAAAAACCAGAGGAAAAAAATTCTCCAATACTTTCAAACGATGAAGGGTTGCGCTTAGAACGCGAAGCTTTGTTATTGTCCGATAATCTAAGAAAGAAATTGGGTATCGACGCTCCAACGACACAAACAAGGAATAATAATCGCGCGCAAGGTCGCGCTGGAATTGCTAGTAGCGCGCAGAACTCGAATGCCGATTTCTTTCTAGACCTGATAGATGAGCCTCGATAAAAGCATCTCAGATACTTTGATTTGCAAACCTTCTAAAAAACTATGATACAGAGTGAGTGGCAACCGAAGGGCTCGCACTACATAAGTGGGGCTTATTTTGATGACACGAGCGGCGAGCCGATGAGTAGCTTATACCCCGCAACAGGGCGGGAGATAGCAAATCTTCACGCAGCAACACCTAAAACTATCAACCTCGCGCTAGATGACGCAAAGCAAGCGCAAGAAGATTGGGCGAAAACCTCCCCGCCTACTCGAGGCAGAATACTCATGCGAACAGCACAGATACTCCGCGAGCGCAATAGAGAACTCTCGGTCCTTGAAACTATGGATACAGGCAAACCGCTACAAGAAACACTAGTCGCAGATGCTACTACCGCCGCCGATTGCTTCGAATACTTTGGCGCGCTCGCCTGTGCAAATAGTTTCGAGGGGCGACATATCCCTCTCGATGGCGATAACTTCGCATACACAATTCGCGAACCTCTCGGTGTTTGCCTAGGCTTGGGGGCTTGGAACTATCCTATACAAACAGGCGCTTGGAAAATCGCTCCAGCCCTAGCTCTTGGCAATGCAATAGTTTTTAAGCCATCCGAACTTACTCCTCTATCAGCACTCGCTCTTGCCGAAATTATGACAGAGGCAGGGCTACCACCAGCTCTGATGCAAGTAGTGCAAGGCGCGGGCGAGGTCGGCGCAACTTTGGTGAAAGATAAGCGAATCGACAAGGTTTCCTTAACTGGCTCGGTAGAAACAGGGCAGAAAATTGCGGCGTCCGCAGGGGCATCCTTGAAAAAAGTAACGCTCGAACTCGGCGGAAAATCGCCTCTAATCGTATGCGAGGATGCCGACTTACAAGAAGCCGTCACCGGTGCTTTGCTCGCAAATTTCTACTCTAGCGGGCAGGTCTGCTCTAATGCTACTCGTGTCTTCGTCTCTGATAAAATTAAACAAAAATTTATCAACCTTCTTCTATCTCGCACAGAAAAAATACTGATCGGCGACCCGATGGACGAAAGCACCACGATGGGACCTCTCATTAGCGAGCAACAGCGCGCTCGCGTCCTCAGCTACATAGCCAGCGGTAAAAAAGAAGGAGCAAACTTGCTATGCGGTGGCAATAAACCAATCTTGCCTGGTTTTAAGGAGAAAGGTTTCGATAGCGGTTTCTTCATCGAGCCCACTATCTTCGATCATGTAGAAGATAGTATGATGATAGCGCAAGAAGAAATATTTGGACCAGTGTTATGCTTGCTGTCCTTTCGCGATGAGGACGAGGTAGTGGAGCGTGCTAACTCTAGCGAGTTCGGGTTGAGTGCTGGCGTTTTTTCAAGCAACATCGAGTGCGCGCATCGTATTGCTTCGCGTTTTAAAGCCGGCTCTTGCTGGATCAATTCATATAACGCGACTGCTCCAGGCGTTCCTTTCGGTGGTTATAAAAATTCAGGAATTGGGCGCGAAAACTCGCGCGAGACGATCGAGGCATACTCTCAGATAAAGAGTGTATATGTGCAGGGCGGAAAAATAGAATCTTCGTATTGAGCGTAAATCGCTAAACCAGACGCGATTCATAATATCTTCAACAAATAGTTACCGTCTATCACGGCTATGTGATTGGACTATGCTCTCAGCGAGCGCGATAATAACAGCTCCTTCATGCGAGTGATCTCAAGTGAAGAAACCAGAGAATCCCCATGCTCCTCCCCTTCCTACGCGTGGGGATTCTCGTTTTAAGCGCACGCTGGCGAATTTATATTCAGCTACTTGTAACTTCAGGCTACGGCTTTGTGCTCGCCATCATCTAGTAGATTGCGCAACACATAGTGCAATATTCCACCACTCCTATAATAGTTCATCTCGTCGGTCGTATCGATTCGCACGCGCAACGAGATAGTATCAACACTGCCGTCCGCGCGTTTTATCGAAAAACCGATCTCGCTGCGAGGTCGTAGTGCGTCAAGCCCTAGCAAATCAAAGGTCTCGCTACCATCGATCGCAAGCTCGCTCGCTGACTGACCTTCCAAAAACTCTAATGGCAAAACTCCCATGCCGACCAAGTTAGAGCGGTGGATACGCTCGAAACTCTCGGCAACGACCGCTCGCACGCCCAGCAAAAGCGTTCCCTTCGCCGCCCAATCGCGCGAAGAGCCAGTACCGTAAGCCTTACCCGCAATGATGATCGTATCCGTCCCTGAAGACTTGTAACGCATCGCAGTGTCGTAGATGCTCAACACCTCGCCTGATGGAATATGCTTACTCCAACCACCCTCGCGTCCTTCCGCAATCTTGTTCTTAATGCGGATGTTGGCAAATGCTCCGCGCATCATTACCTCGTGGTTACCTCGTCGTGCGCCGTAAGAGTTGAAGTCGCGTGCCGCTACTCCTTGTTCCAGCAGATACTCGCCTGCAGATGAGTCTTGGGCAAAAGAACCCGCAGGTGAAATGTGGTCGGTCGTAATCGAATCTCCTAGCAAAGCCAATAGGCGAGCAGCGCGAATATCTTCGATAACAGCTGGTTTCTTAGAAATATTTGTAAAGAATGGTGGGCGCTTTACATAGTCCGCTCCATCCTTCCAGCGATATAACGACGAGCGTTCCGCCGCCAAACTATGCCAGCTCGCGTCTCCTCTAAAAACATCGCTATAGCGTTTGCTAAACATATCAGGCGTCAACGCATGAGCCAGCTTGTCCGCTATCGCTTCATTACTAGGCCATAAGTCGCGTAAAAATACATCGCTACCATCGCTTCCCCTCCCTAAAGGCTCCGTCAATAGGTCGATACTCATGTTGCCAGCAAGCGCATAGGCGACAACTAGCGGCGGAGAGGCTAGGTAATTTGCTCTAACCAGTGGGTTTACTCGACCTTCAAAGTTGCGGTTGCCAGAAAGAACCGAACAGACAAATAACTCCTCTTCACGCACGCGCTTCGCTATCTCTTCCGGTAAAGGACCAGAGTTGCCAATGCACGTCGTGCAGCCGTAGCCAACCAAAGCAAATCCTAACTCTTGCAAAGGAGCGGACAAACCCGCGCGCGTGAGGTAATCGGTGACAACCTGACTGCCAGGAGCTAAAGACGGTTTAACCCAAGCAGGAAGCGACATACCGCGCTCGCAAGCCGCTTGCGCTAACAAACCAGCCGCTATCATTACATTGGGGTTCGATGTGTTCGTGCAACTCGTGATAGCCGCTATCACTACCGCACCGTGATCTAGTACAGGCACTTCGTCCGAATCTTCGCTTTTTGCCTGCTCTTTTGTTTTCTCTTGGGCTTCTCGTTTAAATTCCGTTTTAAACTCGCTCAAGCTTTGCTCGAAAGACGAGGCGGCATTCGCTAATGCTATCCTATCTTGCGGGCGCTTAGGACCTGCAATCGAGGGTTGCACGCTCGCCAAATCTAATAGCAATGTGTCGGAAAACAGAGGTGGATTATCATCGTTGCGCCAAAAGCCTTGCAACTTAGCGTAGCGCTCAACGCGCGCAACCACCTCAGCAGTACGACCAGTCAAGCGTAGGTAGCGTAAAGTCTCTTCATCGATGGGAAATACCCCACAAGTCGCTCCATACTCAGGCGCCATATTGGAGATGGTAGCGCGGTCAGCAAGCGATAGAGACGATATACCTCGTCCAAAAAACTCGACAAACTTGCCAACAACTCCCTTTTCACGCAGCATCTCGACAACGCGCAACACAAGGTCGGTAGCACTTGTGCCTTCAACTAAATTACCCTCAATCTGAAATCCGACAACCTCAGGCACCATCAGCGATAATGGTTGTCCAAGCATCGCAGCCTCTGCCTCGATGCCACCTACACCCCAGCCCAAAACACCAAGCGCGTTGATCATAGTCGTATGGCTATCCGCTCCAACAAGCGTGTCCGGATATACTAACTTTGCCCCATCTTGCTCCGATTGCCATACCGTTTGCGCCAAATACTCTAGGTTAACTTGATGGCAAATACCCGTGCCAGGGGGGACAACGCGGAAGTTCTTAAACGAACGCTGCCCCCAGCGCAAAAACTCGTAGCGTTCTTTATTACGCTCATATTCGCGCTTAACATTTAAACTAAAGGCATCTTTGCTCGCAAAGTGGTCGACGATCACCGAATGATCGATGACTAAATCTACAGGTATCTGCGGATTGATCAGCTGCTCGTCGCCGTTCATACTCGCCATAGCATCGCGCATCGCCGCTAGGTCAACGACAGCAGGCACTCCCGTGAAATCTTGTAGCAACACTCGGGCAGGGCGGTAGGCTATCTCGCAATCAATGCGCCGCTCCTTCTCCCAAGAATCGAAGGCTTCGATGTCGCTACGCCGTACGCTCGCGCCATCTTCAAAGCGTAAGAGGTTCTCTAACAATACGCGCAGCGAAAATGGCAAGCGCGTCGTGCCAGGTAGGCTCTTGAAAACAGGCTCCAAGCTATAAAAAAAGCAGTTGGCTCTATCGTCGAAGGAGGCGCGGCTCGAAAAACTATCTAAACTCGAAGAATGCAGTCCTAATACCATCGAATAACTTTAATATTAACCTCAGTAGAAAATTCGCAACAAACATTGCTAGTCTAGCACCAATCAATTATAATGGTCTAGGCAAATGCCTGCGCTCGTGACGCTATTATAAAATAGCCTCGCAATATATGCTATCTATGGAAGGGACGATGCATATAAGACTCTATGCTTATGAAAAATTTCTACTACAACGAAAAAGAAAAAAATGAAAAAGATGGAGGCACCGAAGCAGCCTCGTCTAATAGGTTGGACGAAGAAGCTAACTCCGTACTTAAGCAGCTAAAGCAAGAAGACTGGCGACGGTTGCTCGATTTTGCAACTACGCAGCGATTCGAAGCAGAAGAAAATCTAATCAATGTCGGCGAAAAAGACGACGCTGTCTTTATTCTCGCCGAGGGTGAAGTGCAGGTAGTCGTCAAGCAGCCGTTCTTCGGAAAACGAGTCTTGGCAATTATACCCGAAGGCTCCGTCTTCGGTGAGATGGCATTCTTTGAACGCAGACCGCGTAGCGCAACTATACAAGCCATAACCAAAGGATTGGTCCTGCGCATAACTCGCGAAGACTTCGAACGTCTGTTTGCCGAGGAACCTTATCTGGCTAGGCAGCTGCTATTCGATTTCGGAAAAGTCCTTTCTATGCGGAATAGGTTCATGGCATCTCTGATTTCTTCCAATTAAATCGCCCGCGCACGAAGACACTTTGACAAAACAAAAAGTGTCTCGAAACTAGTTCTAGGGGGCATCTAAGACTCGCGTTCGTCATGCCGTTTTTTATCCAAAGTCCTTTTGTCAACTACAGGCAAGCACGCCGAATTATTCCGTCTTGGCTGTGGCTATTCCTGCGAGTAATAAGTATTACTAGCATCGTCTTCATACTCGCTTGCTTGTCGCTAGATCATACTTGGGCTAAAAATCTTTTGTGGGGGGTGGCTGTTCCCTCTTTGCCGTTGCTTCTTATTGTCGCGCCCGGATTGTGGCGCAACCTTTGTCCGCTCGCAGCTATAAACCAGCTGCCACAAACATTACGCCTATCGCTACAATGGAAACTGCCGAGAGTCTTAAAGCTTAGCGCTTTTGCCTTTGCTGGAATTGTATTCGTGCTGATAATCGTCTTGCGTCCAGTTCTGTTCGAGCCGAGTAACCAAGCGTTGCTAATCTTGCTGGCTACCTTCGCTGGGCTAGCGTTGCTAGGCGGTATTTTATTTAATGGCAAAAGCGGTTGGTGTGGAACTTTTTGCCCTCTTGCTCCATTACAAAAAGTCTACGGGCAAGCACCGATGATGGTCGTGCCGAATAGCTTTTGCAACCCTTGTGTGGGTTGTCAGAAAAACTGCTACGATTTCAACCCTCGACCATCATTGCTCGAAGATATAAACGATGGTAACAAACGCTACGCATTGCACCGACACGCATTCTTAGGATTGCTACCAGGGCTGATATTCGGTTTCTTTTCCTATCGTGGTCTTGCCGAAGACGATATAGCAAACTACTTCCGTATGTTCTCATCTATGCTACTGCTCTCAGGTGGTGGGTATTTTTTACTCTTGGCATACCTTCCCATAAGCAACTACCGTCTCGCGTTATCGTCGATATATACTTGCTTAGGGATTTTCTACTGGTTTTCTATACCCATTCTATCGTCCTCGCTGGCAAGTCTGGCTGATATTCGCCTAGAACTCGCGCAAGATAGCGAGGCATTCATGGGCGGTATCGGGAAACTATCGCCTATCTTTGCGAGCGTTGGTGAAAACTTAGCAGTTTTTGGCGAAGCATTAGTCGGATACGAGCAACCCATACGCTTCACCATGCTTTTACTATTAGTCGCTTGCGGCGCTATCGCGTTGTCGCAGGAAGCTCGATTCAATTGGCTGAAGAAAAAAGGAAATAGCATCTTGGTCGGTAACCTCTCAGGTTTGCAAAAATCATTAGCTACTAATAAAGCAACAGGTAAGTTCAAAATATTCGAGAATCAATCGCGAATAAGTTTTTTTGCAAAAGCAGGTCATCCAATCTTGGAACCTATGGAAGAGACAAATATCCCCATAGAGAGCGGCTGTCATATGGGAATATGTGGCTCTGACCCGATTGCAATTCTCGAGGGCGTGGATAATGTCGAGCCAGTCGGCAACGAAGAACGCAATACGCTGATACGACTAGGGCTATTAGGTAAAGCGCGCATGGCTTGCATGATGAAGGTGCGCGGCAGCGTCGAGATAAGTCTAGACCTCTCGCATAGCAGGGCGAAAAGTCTGCCAACTAAAGCAACCTCTACTAGCGAGTCTTTTTCATTAGGGCATATCGATGCAAATACCGCAACGCCAAGCAGTCGCGCACAAGACTCTAACAAAAATATAAAAGTAGTCGTCATTGGCAATGGGGTCGCTGGCTCTAGTGCCGTGCAATTCACGCGCATGTTGAGCCCATATTGTAAAATCTCACAAGTCTCCGCCGAGCCGTATAATTTTTATAATCGTATGGGTCTAGGGCGTCTTATCTATGGGCGTAGCGGTATGCAATCGTTGTTCTTGTTGAAAGAAGACTGGTTCGATAAAAATAAAGTCGACCTTTGGCTAAATACTTTTGCCTCGCGCTTAGAGTTAAAATCTAAGAATGTATTGTTGTCAACAGGACAGCGACTCCCATACGATCATCTCATATTGGCTTTGGGCTCGCAGGCGCTCGCGCCACCATTCGAACACATAGGCGGAGTTTTCACTATGCGTAGTGCCGACGAGGCAATAGCAGTGCGCAAGTGGGCACAAGAACGCGAAGCGCGTAGAGCCGTCGTCGTCGGCGGCGGGTTGCAAGGTGTCGAAACAGCTCTAGCTCTGAAAAGTATGGGGCTGCAAGTAGCGCTCGTCCATCGCTCTACAAAACTGGTCAATCGACATGCCGATATGACAGCCGCTAGGCTTCTTCATCGATTCCTAGTAAAAAATGGCATCGAGGTTATTCTACAGGAAGATGTGATACAAATAACCGACAACGAAAGCGGCATATCTGAAGTCATACTCAGGGATAAACCTCCGCTCGCAACAGATATTTGTGTCTTCTCAATCGGCGTAATTCCGCAAATTCGCATAGCGCAAGAAGCAGGATTGATGATAGAAAAAGGCGCAATAGCCGTAACTGCTAACATGCAAACCTCGCAAAAAAATATATACGCCGTCGGGGATTGCGCAAGGTGGGAGCAAGCTACAACCAGCGGGCTATGGGGAATAGGCTTGGAGATGGGGCGAATCGCCGCTCATAATATGCTGGGATTCAACAAAAATATCGACGCAGACATATACAATACTCCATATATTCTGAAAGTGCCGAATTTCAACTTGGTCTCCTTTGGGCGAATCGACCCGTTGCCAAGCGATCGTGCTTTAAATCGTAAAGCCGTCAAGGACGATAAGTGGTGGAATATCTTAATAAATAATAAAAATCAAATCGTCGGAGGAATTTTCGTCAACCATAACGAGATGGCTATGGAGGTACGGCGCGCCTCGAGGGAGAAAGCCGACGCCTCAACCCTGATGCCCACTACATAGATGTAATATCGTGAAGAAAGAAATATCTAATAAATATATTACTCGCGCCGAATCGCCGCATAGCAATAGGCAGTACGAAGAGGGCAAGAGTAGTTCTCGCTGGCGTGGGGCTTTTCAGAAGGACCGAGATCGTATCATATACTCGCGCGCTTTTCGCAGGTTGATGCATAAAACGCAGGTCTTTATCCGCCCTAAAGGCGATCACTTCCGCACTAGGTTGACGCATACGCTAGAGGTGGCCGTGATCGCACGGTCAATTGCTCGTGCGATTGGTGTAGATGAAGACTTGAGCGAAGCAATTGCCCTAGCCCACGATCTCGGGCACCCGCCTTTCGGGCACGCAGGCGAGGAGCAGCTACATAATCTCATGCGCAAAGACGGAGAGAACCCTAGCGGATTCGACCATAATGTGCAGACCTTGCGAATCGTAACTAAACTAGAACTCATAGGACACAACTTCGATGGCTTGAATCTAACCGCCGCAACATTGGAAGGTTTGCTGAAGCACCACGGCGTCGTAGAGCGTGATGAAAAAGATGATGAGAAAAAACTATCGTGCTTTTTTCCGATTATAAAAAAAATTATGCCAAGTTTCGATTTCTCCAAGCCCGCGAGCCTAGAGGCGCAGTGCGCTTGTATCGCCGATGAAATCGCATATAACCATCACGATCTAGAGGACGGCTTACGCGCCGAACTAATAACGCTCGAGCAAGTTTGCGATTCTGTGCCGCATATAAAGGAGAGATACGATGCTATCAATAACTCTAAAAGACTTAACGACTTGCGGCACGAGCGCAGGCTCATTTCAGATCTAATCAGTGTAAGCGTCGAGGATATAATCACAACAACAATACAACAAATGGAAGATGATTCCTTTACCAACGAATGCGTCAGTTTTTCGCGCGAGCAAGATGAAAAAAACAAAAAATTAAAATTTTTTTTACATAAGCATCTTTACGAGCGTACTGAAGTTGAAAGTGAGAGAGTGAAGGCTCAAGAGATCATTAAATGCCTTTTCACAACGCTATCACAACCTGAAAATATGCATCATTGGGATAGAAAGTCGAGAGAACTATATATAAGCACTCCGCATAAAAATAAAAAAAGGCGCGTGCTAGCAGACTATATCGCAGGTATGACTGATAACTTCGCAACGCGCCTTGCTGAAAAATTAAAGGCAAGCAAAAACTAGCAACAAAATAGTAAGGTGTGTCGTAACTGCAAAGCATAAAACTAACACGCTCCTTGAACCTAGTAGAAACCATTCGCGAAAATCTAATCGCAGGCATCATCGCCGATAAATCGCTCAATCTCGCGCGCGAAGACTGCGAGCGCATCTCGCTCGACGCAGCGCCAAGCAATTTCAATAACGACCTAGCAACAAACGCCGCGCTGATACTCGCTCAAAGCGCAAAACAAGCACCGCTCAAACTCGGCGAGCGCATTCAAGCAATCTTGCAAAAAAATCCATACATCGATAACTGCTCTCTCGTTAAACCAGGCTTCATCAACATAGAAATTTCGCTCAACGCTCGCCTAGCCGTGCTAGTCGCAATCTTGCAACAAAAGCACAAGTATGGTTGCCAGAAACTCGCACAAAAAAAAATCGTAAATATCGAGTTCGTATCCGCAAACCCAACAGGACCACTGCATATAGGGCATACGCGCGGCGCAGTCGTCGGAGATGTGCTCGCAAATATACTAGAAAAACGCGGTTACAAAGTCTTACGCGAATACTATGTAAACGATCGCGGAGAACAGATGTCGCTGCTCGCTAAATCATTGCATTGGCGTTACTGCCAGCTGTTCGAAAAAAAAGCAGCAGAAAAAAATAACGCAATACCTCAAGGCTTCTATCCGGGCGACTATCTTATAGTTTGCGCACAGGCTCTAAAGGCTCGCGATGGCGAAAAGTGGCTGCAAAAAAATAGCGAGGTGTGGTCTAAACCTATTCTCGAATTCGCTCGCGCATATATGATGCAACAAATAAGTAACGATCTGCAGAAACTCGGCGTAGACTTTCGCGGGAATTTCGTATCAGAAAACGCGCTGCTACAGAGTGGTAAAATCGAAAACTTAATCAAAATCCTGCAGCAGAAAGGAGTCGCAAAACTAGGGCGCATGCCTCCGCCTAAAGCAGCTAGGGGCAAGGAAAAAACACAAGAAATTCAAAAAACCAAGCAAAATGCTACTAACGCAAACGAAGCTGAACGCGAGCATTTGCTGTTGCAGACAAAGCGCTTCGGCGATAACGAAAATCGCGTGTTGCGAACCGCAGACGATAAAATTACCTATTTCACTTCCGATATCGCATACCATGTAGACAAAATCAAGCGTGGCGCAGAACTGCTGATTGACATTTTCGGCGCCGATCACTCAGGGCACGCGCAACGCTTGCAGGCAGCTCTGCTAGCATGCCATTACAGCAACGAAGTTCCAGCGCATACGCTCAAAGTCGTCTCTTGCCAGATCGTACGCTTGATGGAAAGCGGTAAGCCGATGAAAATGTCAAAGCGCGGCGGGGCTTTCCTCGACCTAAATACTCTCATCGATCGTGTCGGCAAGGATGCCGTGCGCTTTCTGATGCTAACGCGGAAATCAGACGCTCCGCTCGACTTCGATCTAGATGCAGCTGTTGCAAAGTCGCACGATAATCCCGTCTTCTATGTGCAATACGCCCACGCGCGATGCCACTCGGTATTGAAGATGGCGCAAAAAACGCAACAGGAGCAGAAGGGGGGGGATGAAATAAAAAGCAACGCTTATAGCGATGATTCCCTAGCGCAAGCAGACTTTAGCAAACTCGAACAAAAAACCGAACGCGCGCTCATACGCGACCTAGCTCTCTTTCCACGAACGCTAGGCAATGCTACGAAAAACTTAGAACCGCATCGTCTCGTCTTCGCCCTAATCGCACTAGCAGCAGCCTTGCACGCTTGGTGGAACGAGGGTAATAAAGATCGCTCACGGCGCATCATATACTCCGAAGACGAGGCTACGACTCGCGCGCGTCTAGCTTTAGTGCGAGCAGCACAAATAGTATTGGCTATAGGCTTGCAAATCTGCGGTGTCGACGCTCCTAATGAAATGAACTAGCTGGAATGCTCTAAAAGAAATAGCACTCTTCACATAAAAAATAATTTACAAGAGGTAGGCTAAAGAGGATACATAAGGGTATAAGTTAAAAAGATAAACGCGCTATGGCAATCGATCCACCTCCCCAAGTTGATGAACTCGAAGAGCAAGAGACGCAATATCAAAATTTGCAGGCTCAAGAATCTGACGAAGCATTCTATGGTAAGGAGCCTTCAGGCTTCGGATTCATCGCATTGGTCGCAGGGCTTATCTCCCTTGCAGCCTTTGGCGGAATCGTCATATACAGCATTCTGCTTTCTCCTAGCGCTCCGCGACAACCGATCCTTATCGAAGCGCAAGGACCGACAAAGTCCGCACCAAGCGGCGAGCAAGTCAAGCCAGAACCTAACAGCGATGTCGGCGTATTTCGCATGTTGCGCGGCGGTGTCGAAACGGTCAAAAGGCAAGAACAAAAACCAGCGCCTCGTCGTTCAATTAGTCTAAAGAGTGCTACTGAGAGCTCTACTGAGAGTTCTCCCGAGGATTCTACCGATAACTCTCCAGCAGCAGAGGAACCCGAAGGCGCAGAATCAGAGGCAGAAAATACCTCGCGAGAGTCGTCAAACGGCTCGCGAGAGTCGGCAAACGGTTCGCGAGAGTCGTCAAACGGCTCGCGAGAGTCGGCGCAAGATATAGCAGAACTCGCTACAGAGCCAGACTTCGAGCAAGAAAATACACAAATAACAAAACCTAGCTTGGAGGAAGAGGAACAAAAAGCATCGATAAAAACTACCGCAAAAACTACTCCCGAAAAACAAGGCGCGTGGTACGTACAGGTCGCTGCTCTAGAATCTGAAGCTGCCGTTGATAACGCATGGACTCGTCTGCACGACCGAATGCCTGAACTATTGTATACGCAAAAATACTCCGCAAAGAGAGCGACGCTAGGTTCTGGAAAACAAGTATGGCGTTTGCTGTTGGGACCTCAAGCGAAGAAGGATGCCGTAAGTCTGTGCCGCACTTTGCAGAAAAGATCACAAAGCTGTATCGTCAAGCGGATTACTAATTAATTACAAAAAAACAGCAATGCTTCCCATAATCTTCGGATGCCGCTCAACCAGATTGAATGCGAGCGAACGAGAGTTTTTCCAACAGGTGAATCCAGCCGGTTTCATCTTGTTTGCTCGAAATATCGACAATCCTCAACAGGTGAAGGCGCTAACGGCAGAACTGCGCGCGGTAAGTGAGGCTGGCAAGCCACGCGAGCATACTGCCATTCTGATAGACCAAGAGGGCGGAGTCGTCCAACGCCTGCGCCCACCAAATTGGCGCGGCTTCCCATCCGCAAAATCCTTTGGCGAACTTTGGCAACGACAAGGAGCCTCTATAGCAACGCGTACTTGTAGAGAAAGCGCTCGGCTGATGGGGGAGGAACTAGCAAACCTTGGCATTACCATCGATTGCGCTCCCGTCGCCGACCTTCCTAGCCCAGACGCCGATCAGGTTGTCGGTACTAGAGCCTTCGGGCAGTCACTCGAATATGTTACCTCGCTCGCTCGCGCACAAGCCGAAGGGCTGCTGGATGCTGGAATAGTGCCCATCGTAAAGCATGTGCCAGGGCACGGGCGCGCTAAATGCGATAGCCACAAAGCTTTGCCAATCGTCGAACAAACGCGAGAACAACTGCTCGTAAGCGATTTCGCATGCTTTGCTAAACTCAAAGACTTGCCCATAATGATGACCGCGCATGTTTGCTATAGAGAGTTCGACAACGCACTACCCGCTACTATCTCGCAAGAAACATTGCAAAAGGCAGTGCGCGAAGATATTGGCTTTAGGGGGCTGCTCGTATCGGATGATTTAGCGATGAAGTCATTGCAGGGAAATCTCGGAGAGAGGGCTATCGCCGCAATTCGCGCAGGATGCAACCTTGCTCTATATTGTGGCTTCAATCTAGCGATTATGCGCGAAATAAGCGAGGCTTGCTCTGCGGTATCGCTAGGTGTGCGTGAAAATACAGAGGCTACGCTTAACGATGCGCTCGCTCTTGCAGCCAAGCGTAAAAAAATATTCACGCAGAAAGAACGGCAATGTGCCGAAAATTATCTGCTAGCGATGCAAACGCAGGGCTCGCCAAGCCATGCTACAGCGATGGGCTCTACAGCCCTCGACCCTACAGCCGTGTAAAGATGATATTGCCAATCATAATTGATAGCCGAGAGTCCTTTCAACGATATCAACCTCGTAACTGCATCTAGCCAAGTTGTTGTTGGTTCTTATAAAGCATGGAAGATAATACGAATACGCAAGTCCATAGTGCAGGCGCGGCTAGCTCAGGCAATAGCCTCGTCTTGGCTCTAGGCGGTTATGAGGGACCGCTAGACTTGCTACTAGGCTTGGCGCGTCAGAAGCGGGTCGATCTTCAGCATATATCTATCAAAAGCCTCGCCGAACAATATCTAGAGTTTATCGAGCGGGCAAAAAAGTTACATCTAGCCATCAAAGCGGAATACCTAGTGATGGCGGTGCATTTGGCGCGTATGAAAGCACGTTTGCTACTGCCACGCGATAATGTCGAGGGGGAGGAGGCTGAAAAAAGCGCTGAGGCTTTGCGTGAAAATCTAATATGGCTCGAGAGCGCTCGTAAAATAGCGCGTTTGTTGCGAGACTCGCCGCGCCTAGGTGTACAAATTTTTGCTGGCGCCTCAGTGCAAAATTCTCCTCCAACGACGCTCGTCGAATGGGAGGTCGAAGCGAATCTATTCGAATTGCTACAAAGCTACGCAAAAATAGAGCGCCGCCGCGAATATAAAACTAAACAATTGCGTATCCGTCCCTTGTCTATCTATGAATCAGAGCAAGCTAAAAACACGCTAAAGCCACGAATCGTTTCACAGTGGCGTGATTTATTGTCACTCGTTCCAGACGAACTATTGCGCCAAGCCGAAAGCGAGGAGGATAGCAAACTATTCATAAGGTCTGTAATCGCCAGCTTCTTTTCAGCAGCCCTAGATTTTACAAACTATAATATGAGCCCCAAAGCATACGCTGAACTCTCACAGCCATCTTTCGATAGTCCGTTGCAAATTCGCACACTCGCACCGAAAGCAGATATGCAGCCAAGCGTGCACAGGGTAGAATCTGCTAAAAACAAGTCTAGCGAGTAGTTTGTGAAGTCTATAATAATCGCTAGATTCACAACATTTATCATACAAGCAAGTGGCAACCCCCTCCAATAACTTAGACGAAGTGTCTGTAAAAAATTTGCACGAAGACGAAACTCTTTTACGCAATGAGCGCATGCGTTGCCTAGAAGCATATATCTTTGCCAGTCCAGAACCCGTTCCCCTTGCTCGTTTGAAGGAGCTATTGCCTAAAAGCAAGGATGTAGAATCATTGCTTGAGGAACTGTCTCGTTTCTATACGAATCGGGGATTTCAGTTGGTGCAACGAGGCTCCGCATGGGCATTTCGTACAGACCCCGCGCTCGCGCATGTCTTGACTACGCATCGAAAGCAGAAACGTCGTCTCTCTCGGCAAGCGCTCGAAACTCTAGCTATCATCGCATATAAACAGCCGATAACACGACCTGAAATTGAAATGCTACGCGGGGTTAGCGTCTCGCGCGGTATCTTCGCAAATTTGCTCGAGCATAAATGGATCGCACCAGGAACTAGGCGAAAAATACCAGGCAGACCTCTGACTTGGACAACAACAACAGCATTCCTAGATCACTTCGGGCTTACAAGCCTCGAATCTCTACCAGGCTCGAGCGACTTGCCACGCGAGAAAGCAGAACAAGCAGCTAATACCGCTACCGAAAACTTGTCTCTAGCGTTGGAAGAAACCGCCGACGATAAAAATTCCTGATGCAGATCAATTCTATAATTATTCTCTAGCAGCCGAAACTCTACTTCATCTTGTGCTCGCGGAAGAGAACATGCTTTCTCGCCCGCGCATCATACTTACGCACCGACATCTTTTCCGGCTTTTGGGTCGGGTTCTTTTGGGCAATGTAAAAATAGCCCGTGCCTTCTTCGCTAACTAGTCGCACCTGCACGCGCGCGGGTTTTGCCATGAGCTCTCCTATGCGTTTTTAGTTTGTCGGTTTACTGCTCGAACGATCTTCACCGAATATGTAAGCGTTCTACTATAGGATAACAAAGAGTTTCTGTCATTATGATTTTTTAGCTAGCCAATCTATAGCTAAAGTTATGGAGCTAAAGTTATGGCTAAATTGCTCCCCTTTATAACACTTGCCTTTTATAACAAACTCACATAGTATGAGTGATCATTCTTTGTGTGGCTTGTAGCTCTCACATAGGTCTTTCGTATCTCGTGCTTTATTCGGTTCTTACACACTCACCATGCCATTAGATGTTGTTATTTTTGGAGTTATCGCGGTAATCTTAATATTCCGCTTTCTCGGAGTTTTAGGGCAAAACGATAAAAATGACGGA
>JABAAW010000049.1:6894-7170 GCA_014238535.1 Alphaproteobacteria bacterium | reverse complement strand
TGCGGCCTTGAGCGTGAGCGCGCTACGCCAGCGAGCGCGCCGAGCGAAGCGTCAAAAGAAGATTGATTTGGTGGTTGTGGACTACTTGCAGCTTTTGCACCTGCCCTCTGGTGAGCATCGCGAAAGTCGTGTGCAAGAGGTTTCGAGTATCACACGAGCACTTAAGGCATTGGCGAAGGACTTGAATGTACCTGTATTGGTTATCTCGCAACTATCTCGAGCGGTTGAGTCTCGAGAGCCGCCGCGCCCGATGCTATCGGACTTGCGCGATTCTGG
>JABAAW010000049.1:0-6884 GCA_014238535.1 Alphaproteobacteria bacterium | reverse complement strand
AGCAGGATGCCGACGTTGTTATGTTTGTCTATCGCGAGGAGTATTACAAGTCGCGCAAGGCGCCGGAGAAAAGGGATGAGGAGGGAGAGGAGCAGTTTCAAGCGCGTTGGAAGAATTACCTAACGCAGTTAGAGCCGTTGCGTAATAAGGCGGAGTTGATAATATCGAAGCAACGGCATGGTCCTATTAGTACGGTTAATTTATTTTTCGAAGCGAACCTTGCGCGTTTCAGCAATTTGGATACGCATCACACGGAGGAGCAAGTAAGGGGGGATGGAGGTTCATCAGATTTTTC
Source organism: Alphaproteobacteria bacterium (assembly GCA_014238535.1). GTDB lineage: Bacteria > Pseudomonadota > Alphaproteobacteria > JABAAW01 > JABAAW01 > JABAAW01. Next base: position 6,589 of record JABAAW010000049.1, on the reverse strand, counting down.
TAAGCCAAATGATTTTTAGTTTGTAGTGTTTATTGGGAATTATATTTTTTGCGCTCTGTTATAAGATACGATTTGAACGCGCTTGCGTCTAATTTGGCACTTGTTCGTAGTTTGTGCGCTGGGGCTATCGTGCATCCTGTTATGAAGTCGCATGGTTATGGTTTAGCTGGAGTATCGTCTGGTGGTATTAGCTTGGAGATTCTGTTGTCTACGTTTGTCAGATTGGGCTGCCGCGGTTTTTATTTTGCGCATTGGGAGGAGATAGCAGAGCTGAAATCCCGCGCACAAGGCACCAACAAGCAGAGTTGTGATGATGAGAATGCTATCGCTTTGGACGCTGAACTGTTTTCAAGTTTAGATTTTTTTGCATTGAATGGGCTTGCGAATGTAGCGGATGCGCGGGCTTGCCTAGAGCATGGCATCACGCCGGTTATTAATAGTTTAGATTCTTTGCGCTTGTGGAACGATGTTACGCGTGCGTCGACTGAGGCTGCTCCTTATGTATTGCACGTTGATACAGGCATGCAGCGCTTGGGTTTGAGCGGAGCTGACTTTAGCGCCTTTGTTGCTTCGCTGTTTAGTTGTAAATCGAGCAAGGTATTAGATATGCCTAGTTGGATTATTTCGCACTTATCTTGCGCGGACGACCAAACATCGGACTATAACGAGCAACAACTGCGTTTATTTTCAGAGCATCGGGCGTTTTTTTGTAAAGCGATGGCTGATGCGCGCGATGGTGCTGGAGTTTTGGGTATAGGGGAGGTTGGTTGTCGCTTTAGCTTGGCGAACTCGGCTGGTTGTTTTTTGGGTGCTGGCTATCACTTTGACGCTGTTAGGGCTGGGGCTAGTCTGTATGGTTTGAATCCTGTATCGCGTGCGCGCGAAGCTTCGCAAGTTGGCATTTCTGGTTTTAGTGCTGATAAGTTGGTTCCTGTTGTTACGATTTCGGCTGCGGTTGTACAGTTGCGCACGATTGACGCGGGTAGCAGTGTTGGCTATGCTCGAGGTTGGATTGCGAGTAGGTGTACGCGAATAGGTATTGTGGCGTTTGGCTATGGAGATGGTTATCCTACTGGCGAATTTTTGTCTTCTGGCGTAACGATGACAGCATGCTATCGTGGCGAGATTGTGAGGGTTTTGGGACGGGTTTCGATGGATTTGCTAGCGCTCGACTTCACGGATTTATCATTTACGAGTTCTCTTGGTGATATGGTAACGCTTCTTGGTAAGGATAATAGTTTTGTGGTGGGTGGTGATTGCGATGAAGATAATGCTGGAGTTGGCTCGTTTGTTTCGTGCGAGCAACTTGCCTTACAAGCGGGCGAAATTAACTATAATGTTCTTGGTAGGATGAGTTTTTGCGCGCGCGCGACGCGCGAGGTAGTTCCTCTATCGGCGAGATACGGATAGATGGCATTGCGTTGTTTTTTGGTTATGATGCTAATTATGTTTTTATCTAGCAAGAGAGGGTGTTACGCGTGAGTAGGTTTTTATTGCTATTACTTCTACCATTTGGTGTTGTAGGTCGTAGTTTGTTGGGTTTTGTAGAGACGCTTGGCAAGGTAGGAGCTTTTGGGGGTAGAAGTTTTTTGCATATTTTGCGCCCGCCTTTTCATGGTAGTCAGATTGCAAAGCAGTTTATAGAGACTGGTTATTACTCGTTGCCGGTTATTGCCTTGACGGTAACATTTTCTGGCATGGTATTAGTTTTGCAGGGCTATGCGGGCTTTCAAGGAGCGCTTGCGGAGCGCGCCCTGCCGGAGCTTGTAGTGCTAGCGATTACGCGCGAGCTTTCGCCGGTATTGAGCGGTCTTATGGTTGCTGGTCGAGTTGGAGGAGCGATGGCGGCGGAGATAGCGACGATGCGAGTAAGCGAGCAGATTGACGCTCTCGAGACTCTATCTGCGGACCCTTATAAGTATCTTATAGTGCCTCGTCTTTTGGCGGGAGCGATTTGCTTGCCGTTTTTAGTTATAGTTGGCGATTCTTTGGGTGTATTGGGCGGCACGCTAGTTGCGGTTTATAAGCTTGGGTTTAGTGGCGCGTTATTTCTGCAGTATGCCCGCGAGGCGTTTGATTTAGTTGGATTTATGTCTGGTGTTTGCAAGGCGTTTGTTTTTGGTATTTTAATATCGTTATTGAGCTGCTATAATGGGTTTTACGCGACGGGAGGTGCGCAGGGTGTAGGCAGGGCGACTACGAATGCGGTTGTGAGTTCGTCGATAGCGGTTCTTATATTCAACTATTTTTTGACAGAAATTTTCTTTGGACTTTGATGCGTGCGAGTTCGATGCTCTGTGTTAATTTTATGCTATTTATTAGATTGTTAGGTTTTTGCGTGTGAGTATTTTGGGTTATATTCGAGGTCGCGCTTTGCGCGTTGGAGGTGTTTTGCCAAGTATGGATGCGCCGTCGAAGATTTCGGTGCGCGGTCTGAATAAGTCTTTTGATGATAAGAGTGTACTGCTTGCCATCGACTTGGACATAGAACGAGGCGAGTCTTTTGCGATTGTCGGGCGCTCTGGCGAGGGCAAGTCTGTGCTTATCAAGTGCATAGCGGGCTTGTTAGAACCTGATTGCGGCGAGATTTTGATTGATGGTCAAGCACTGACGGTTGAGAATTTGGCGTTGCGCTCGAAGATAGGTATTGTTTTCCAAGGCGGTGCTTTATTCGATAGTTTGAATGTTTGGCAAAATGTTGCGTTTCGACTACTACAGCAGGGTATGGATAAACGCGAGGCTAGGGAGCGCGCGTTGAGCTGCTTGGACGCTGTTGAGTTACCAGCGAGAGTTGGTGATCTTGAACCGAGCGAATTGTCTGGCGGTATGCGCAAGCGTGTTTCGATAGCGCGCACGATGGCATCGGAGCCTGATATTTTATTTTTTGACGAACCGACTAGCGGTCTTGACCCGATTACGACTGATTTGATCAACGACTTGATTTTGAATTGCACGAAGGCTTTAGGCGCGACTGCGATAACGATTACGCATGATATGGGTAGCGTTTATAAGACGGCCGATCGCGCGGCGCTACTTTTCGGTGGTAAGATAGTTTGGCAGGGTAGCAAGCAACAGATGTCTAAAAGCAAGGACCCTTATGTGCGTCAGTTTGTGCGTGGGAAGGCGCAAGGTCCTATGACGCTCGCGCGAGGTAGCGGCGGCGATGATCTTGCTAGTGATCAAGACGATGCTAGTGCCACCTCTGCTAGTGCTGCGCTTTAGTAGCAAGCAGGGCTGTAAGTGATACGAGAGTTAGTTCGAGAAAGTTCACTGTAACTATCTGGCTGCGCCTACATTATTATACTTTCTCGCAGTAATTTTGTTGACGAATTTGATAAATTACAAATTGTAGAGGACGATGAAGAAGGATCGCTCAGCGTATTTGTGTAGTTCTTGTGGTGCGCGTTTTTCGCGTTGGCAAGGAGCCTGCCATGCTTGTGGTAGCTGGGATACGCTTATTGCTAGCCCTCAGCGACAGGCGAGCGGCGCGGTTGTTTTTGACCGTGCCCGTACCCCCCGAACGCCAGCCTCGCGAACGATGCTGGGTAAGACTGATATGCGAACTGGCATGTCAAGTTCTGAAATTGCGGTAGAAGCGCAAGGCTCGGAGGTGCGGGCGTCTGCGGCGCGGGCGTCTACGGCGCGTGCGTCTGTTACTTTTGCTGAACCGCCCTTTCGTGCGCTTGGTGAGGATACCCCGCGCTTGCGGCGCATTTCGACTGGCATTGCGGAGTTTGACCGTGCTTTGGGAGGTGGTATTGTTCCTGGCTCTGTGTTGCTATTGGGTGGCGATCCTGGTGTTGGTAAGTCTACGCTAGCCTTGCAGATTGCGGTTTCGCTTAGTGCTGGGTTTGGGGTTGCTAATAAGGTACGAGGTGGCGCGGTCGGTAGCGCAGGCTCGGCTGCGGTTTATGTTAGTGGCGAGGAGGACCGTGCGCAACTAGCCTTGCGTGCGCACCGCCTTGCTAGCGCACAAGATACTACTACTAGCGATACTGGCATTGGGGGTAAAGACAAGGACTACAGCTATAAGAATTTGCTTTGTACGGCTCGAACTGAGATTGACGAGGTTTTAGAGTATTTGCATGCTAGTACAGATAGGTACGTTTTGTTAGTCGTCGATTCGATTCAGACTATGAAGACGTCGAATCTGTCTGGCAATGGCTTTGGTAGTTCTATGGGTACGCTTAACGGTTTGCGTCAGTTGACGGAGACCTTGACTCACTTTGCGCGCTTGAGCGGCTTGGCGGTTTTGCTGATAGGTCATGTTACGAAGGATGGTCACCTTGCTGGTCCGCGTCAGATTGAGCATATGGTTGATGTGGTGTTGTATTTGGAAGGCGAGCGTGGTCAGGGTTTCCGTTTGCTACGTGCTGTTAAGAACCGCTTTGGAGCGGTTGACGAGGTTGGAGTTTTTGAGATGCGCGCGAGTGGGTTATGCGGAGTTGCTAACCCGTCGTCTTTATTTTTGTCGTCGCATTCACCTGATGCGGCTGGTACGGCTGTTTTTGCGGGCATTGAGGGCACTCGTCCTTTTTTGTGCGAGGTACAAGCGCTTGTTGCGAGTGCGCCGCCTGGCACGCCGCGCCGCACGGCATTGGGTTGGGACAGTGCGCGCCTTGCGACTTTGCTTGCGGTACTGGAGGCGCATGCGGACTTGCGCTTGGGTAACCACGAGGTTTATCTTAGTATTTCAGGAGGCTTGCGTATAAAGGAGACGGCTTGTGACCTAGCGGTTGCGTGCGCGCTCATCTCGGCTGCTCGCAAGATTCCTTTACCTCGAGGTTGGGTTTTTTGTGGCGAGATTGGGTTGACGGGCGATGTTCGAGCGGTTGGTCAAACTCGTATCAGGGCTGGGGAGGCTCGCAAGTTAGGTTTTTTGAGCATGCTTTTGCCAAAGGATAATTCTCGTGCTAGACTCGCCTCAGAGCCCCCTCTCTCTCGTACAGAGCATACTATTACTCCCACTCCCCATCATTCACCGAAGTTGCAAGCTATGTGCCCTACGCTAGGTTCCTCACCTGCTGGCGATGTTGATCTTTGCTTTCACCGAGTATCGCGTGTAAGCGAGCTTGCGCCGTGGTTATTGCGAGTTTCTGCGTCTCAGCCTAAGGGAAATAGTATGAAGAGTTCTCCTTTAGCACCTAGTGCCTCATGACAGCGGACGGTTTTTTATCCTCTCCGATATTTGTAGACCTAGTTGTGTTGGGTTTGGTTTTTGTATCGGGTATACTTTCGTATGGTCGTCGTTTCAGCGGTGAGTTTTGTTCTCTTCTTAATTGGGTTGGTGCGTTGTTATTTCTGTATTTTTCCTACCCCTACTGGGACGATGTTTTAGGTAGTTTTTTAAATTCGCGCGATCTAGGTTTTTTGGTTGTCATCGGTGGCTTTTTTTTACTAGTTTTTGCAATTTTGTATATTTTTACTGGCATGCTTGCGCGTACGCTTCAACGGCATGTTGCGAGCAAGTTTGATAGAGGTTTGGGGTTGTTTTATGGCTTTTTCCGCGGTTTAATTATAGTTTGCGTTATTTTTGGTTTCCTGCGTGCGTTTGCTGGTGAGGAATTAGCTCCACGGATTTCGGAAAGTTTCACGCTACCGTATATTTTCCTTTTGACGGAAGCTTCGCTGGATTTTTTACGCACTAATTTAATGACGAGTGTTTAGCTATGGATGCGTTTAACCCTAGAAGCGAAAATATTACGGATGATCGTCTGCGCGATGCTTGTGGAGTTTTTGGTATTATTGGTAGTGCTGCAGCGGCTGAGCAGACGACTTTGGGTTTGCATGCATTACAGCATCGTGGTCAGGATGCTTGCGGTATTGTTTCGTATGATGGTAAGCGCTTTCACGCCTCTAGAGCATTAGGTTTAGTCGGTGAATCTTTAACGGAGCGCAACGTTCTTTCGAGTTTGCAGGGCTACCTTGCCTTGGGTCATAACCGCTATACGACGAGCGATAGTAGCGTATCGTCGTCGAGTATCCAACCGATGTTTGCTGAGTTGGATATAGGAGGGGTTGCGCTTTCGCACAACGGTAATTTTACGAATGCGTTGACTTTGCGGCGTAAGTTAGTATCTGAGGGCAGTATTTTCCAGTCTTATTCTGACTCTGAGGTTTTGATTCACTTACTTGCGCGTGCGCGAGGAAGCATTACGGAGCGTCTTTTGTCTGTTTTGGGAGAGTTACACGGTGGCTTTGCGATAGGTATGTTGACTCACGACAAGCTGATTGGTTTTCGTGACAAGCATGGTATCCGTCCTTTGCTATTGGGTAGGACTCGCGATGGTGCGTGGATTATCGCCTCTGAGTCTTGTGCTTTTGACATTATTGACGCGCGTCTTGAGCGCGAGATTGCGCCTGGCGAGATGGTTATTATTTCATCTGATCGTTCGCGGTTTTCTTCTGATGAGCCTATACCAACGGATAAGAAGAATGGTGTGGAGGCTAGATGGCACTGTAGTTCGTTACGATTTGCGCCTAGGGTTCCTCCTCGCGCTTGTGTTTTCGAGCGTATTTATTTTTCGCGCCCTGATTCGTTAGTTAAGGACGGCAAGTCAGAAGCGAGATTGACTTCGACTTATCAGGT
>JABAAW010000048.1 GCA_014238535.1 Alphaproteobacteria bacterium | reverse complement strand
AAGGAGATCATGTAAGAATGAGCCAAATAAACCAAGCCATGCAATTATTCAAAGAATATAATATATTATCATAGCATGAAAAAAAATATTGATACCATAATACCATTCGTAAAAATGCACGGGTTAGGAAACGATTTCGTTATCATCGATGCCAGAGAAACAATAAATAATATAAACTCCACAACCATAAAACGAATCGCAAACCGAAAATACGGAGTAGGCTGCGATCAATTACTCTTATTAAAAAAACCTAGCACAAAAAAATATAACGAAACGCACAATAATATCGCTGAAAAAAATTCAAACCCCTATCTAGCATTCTTTATCTTCAATCCAGACGCAACCATAGCGCAAGCATGCGGAAACGGAACTAGGTGTGTCGCTCGATACGCAATGGATAATGATCAAAATTTAAAAAATTACAAAAAAGAACTAACTTTAGAAGTCAAAGAAAAAAATAAAAAAAAAGGACAAACTATAACCGTAAAAAGAATCTCTAAACGCATGTTTCGAGTCAACATGGGAATGCCCGCATTCAAACCAGAAGACCTAGCTCTTGCAAAAAATTGCAATAGTGAAAAAATACCTATCGCAAACGGCGAATACAAAAATCCTTTCGGCGTTAGTATCGGAAATCCACACGCCGTTTTCTTTTCTAAAAATACAGATCAAAAATTAATCAGCGATATTAAAATTTGGGGACCAAAATTCGAACATAACAATATATTCAAAGAACGAGCTAATATCTCGTTCGCTCGTATAGAATCAACACAAAATGTAACAATCTTCGTATGGGAGAGAGGCGCCGGAAATACCAACGCTTGCGGCAGCGCAGCATGCGCTACCGTAGTCGCAGGAATAAAAAAAGGATTACTCGAAAATAAGGTGAAAGCAAAAATGCAAGGCGGCGAAATGCTAATCGAGTGGAGAGAAAATAAGCAGCCAATCTTCATGACAGGTAGCGCAGATTATTCTTTCCACGGAAAAATAAACCTCAAACAATAAAATAAAATGCTGAAACTAATAACAAAAACAACTTTAAAAGAAAAAAATACCGCGAATAATAACTCGGCTCAAGTCATAACATTCGGATGCAGGTTGAATAAAGCAGAGTCTCAACAAATAGAAAACTTACTACAAAAAACAAAACTTACAAAAAAAACTATCGTCATAAACAGCTGCGCCGTCACAAATGAAGCCGAAAGGCAGCTAGGACAAAAAATACGGCAAATACATCGAAGAGAACCAGAAGCGCAAATCATGATAACTGGGTGCGCAGCGCAAACAAACGAAGAAAAATATAAAAATATGAAGGGGGTAGTCAAAGTTATCGGAAACGATAAAAAACTAATGCAAAAAAGCTACTACGCAAAAAATACAAGCATCATAAAAAATGACCCAACTACAAAACTGCTAGCACCTATTCTGCAAAAAAATCCGCAATCTCGATTCATACTACCCATACAGCAAGGCTGCGACCATCGGTGCACATTCTGCATAATACCATACGCTCGTGGAAAAAGTAGATCCATGAAAATATCAACCGCATGCGATGCCATAAAAAAAGTCGTAGACAACGGCATAAACGAAGTCGTCCTAAGCGGAATAGACATCGCTTCTTGGGGAGAGGACTTAGATAAAAAACCTAAACTCGGCGATATGGTTCAAGCAATTCTACATAACATACCAGAACTATCCCAACTAAGGTTATCTTCTATCGACGGTGCTGCTCTTGATCAAAAGTTAAAAGAAATATTACAATCTGAAAAAAAATTAATGCCTCACATACATCTCTCTCTGCAAGCAGGCGACAACATGATACTAAAGCGCATGCGAAGAAGGCACTCGCGAGAACAAGCCATAAATCTATGCAACGAACTAATCGAAAAAAGAAAAAATATCGCGCTAGGCGCAGATATAATCGCAGGATTCCCAACAGAAGATGAACGCATGTTCATAAACACCATAAATATGATAAAAGAGGCTAGGTTAAACTTCCTACATATATTTCCATTCTCGCCAAGACGATTTACTCCCGCAGCTCGAATGCCGCAAGTCGAGCGGGAAATCGTGCGAAAACGCGCAAACATACTACGCTCGCTCGCCGACAAAACTCACAGCCAATTCTTGCAACTTCAGCATAACTCAATCGGAGAATTCCTGATCGAAACATTATGCGACGATAATAGCGCAATCGCTCGATCTATACATAATGTGCGAACTAGAATAAAACCACACCACAAATCTAAACACGCCATGAAAAAAGGGGCTCTTGTAACAGCGCAGATACTACCAACAAAAATGCAACAAGACGCTAGGTCTTTAGTAGCTCAATTAACATAATAAAAAATAAAAATTATAAACTATAAATTAAATATACTTGAAGCATAGTGTTTACATTAAACAAAAGCGCAACAAAGTTACAACAAGCAATAACAAGACGCGTAACCGGTTCGCTCGTTTCTAGCGCAATGATTAACAAAATCGAAGAGGCTTTGATCGAAGCTGATCTAGGTTATAACTGTGCAAAAAATATAACAGAAAAACTCGTAGCACAACGATACAAAAACCCCGAAAGCATCGACGAACTACAAGAGCATTTGCGCATACTAATAACACAAAAATTAAAGGCTTGCGAAAATAATAAATTAAAAACCGTGCAACACGCAATCGATAAAGAAATACTCGTCGTAGTCTTGCTTGGGACTAACGGCGCTGGAAAAACTTCTAGCGTCGGAAAAATCGCAGCGCAATTCAAAAATGTAGGAGCAAAAATAATCATCGCCGCCTGCGATACTTTTCGAGCAGCCGCTACAGAACAACTTAACGCATGGGCTAAATTAACAAAATCAGAAATAATAACCGCCGAAAATACCACAGACCCAGCCGCCATCGCATTCCGCGCTCTAGATCAAACTAGAGAAAAAAACGCAAATATACTAATCATCGACACCGCAGGGCGACTCGATAGCGATGCTAACCTAATGCAACAAATACCTAAAATCGAACGCGCACTAAATAAACAAAAAAATACTTACAACGAAAAATACAACGCAAAAAATAAAATAATAAATATCGAATTTTGGCTTGTGCTAGACGCAACTCTAGGACAAAATATAAAAATACAAGCTAAAAGATTCGCAAAACAAGTAACAATAAGCGGATTCATCATAACAAAACTAGATTCTAGTGCCAAAGCAGGCGCAATTATAGAAGTAGTTCAAGAAACAAAAACTCCCATCAACTTCATAGTATACGGAGAAAACATAGACGATATAGCAACTTTCAACGCTAAATACTTCGCTGAAGAACTAGTACAAATAACCAAAACATAAAATCAAAAACACACACAAAGCATGATGCAAAAATATCAACATAACCCAGACCCCGCCGTGCTTTTCGTATGGGCGTTATTCTCATTAATACTAGTTTGCTATGGCATGGCAACGCTCGGCGCACCGATCATAAAGCAAATCTTTATCTTATATTTTCCTTTCATACCAGCGCGCTTCGGTAACTCTCAAGGATTGCCATCACTTCTATTGCATGTACTAATGCACGCAAACCTTACTCATCTGCTAGTAAACCTAGGTATGCTGGTCGCATTCGGAATACCCTTAGTAAAAAAAGTCCGACCTACTGTTTTCTTCTTGATATTTTGCACCGCCGCTATCGCCGGCGTGCTCGCAGAGTTCATCGCAAACCCACAAGGAAAAGCTCCGCTAATCGGCGCCTCCGCAGCAATAGCTGGCTTGATGGGCGCGTTATGCTCATTCGCAATCGTAAAAAAACGAGTAGCACTACCAGGACCTTTCGAAAAAAGAAAGTTCGCATGGCGGTTCGTCGCAGCGTGGATTATTCTAAATATAATAATCGGCATCATATCCCCCGTAGCATACAACCTGCGAATCGCATGGATCGCACATATCGCAGGATTCTTGGGCGGATTGTCTTTATCTTCAATAATAATAATTATACAAAAAAAATAATCAAAAAAATAACATAGACTTATATTATTAAATATAAAAAATAATATAATTATAAATACACTCAACGCATGCAAAGCCACAAACACGACTTCATGGCGCTCGCAATAAAAAATGCAAAAATCGCCGCTAAAAAAGGCGAAGTTCCCATCGCCGCCGTAATAGTTCATAAATCAGGCGAAATAATCGCACAAGCTCATAACCAAATCGAAAAAAATAACAATCCCATCGCTCACGCAGAAATAATCGCAATTCAAAAAGCCGCGCAGAAAAAAAATGCCTGGCGGCTAAACGAATGCGACCTATATGTAACCCTCGAACCATGCAATATGTGCGCAGGGGCAATTCTCAACGCTCGCATAAGAAGGCTATACTTCGCAGCATTCGACAAAAGAGCCGGCGCCGTCGTAAATGGAAACGCAATCTTACATAATGCAAAGCATATTCACGCTACAGAAGTATACGCAGGAATACGCGAAACCGAAGCGCAGGATATTCTAAAATCATTCTTCCAATCTCTAAGGCAAAAAAATAAGCACAAAAATAAAGCAATAGCATAGCTCTTAGTCGCAAACAGATTCGCTTGCATAAATATCTTCATTTGACTCACACAAATAGAAAATGTAGCATCGCGAGGTAGCACCTCGAAGTAGCTCAAGTGTAGACCATACGCAAAAACATCATTATAAAAACATCATACGACTACTCATAAAATAAAATCCTATGACAAAAATATGCACACTAACAGCAAAGCGAGTCATGCGAGGCAATAATGTCTCACACGCACACAATAAAACTCGCCGCACCTTCGAGCCTAACTTGCAGCATGTGCGTCTATACAGCAATGCATTAGAAAGGCATGTGCGCTTGCGAATCGCTACATCAACCATACGCACCCTAGATAAAAAAGGCGGGCTAGATAACTTCCTACTAACTAGGCGCACAATCCTATTGGGAACGCAGGCTCGGCAACTGAAAAGAAAAATCAAAAAATCCATAGAACGAAAAGAAAAAACTAACTCAACAGCAGCGCAACCACAACTGGCGCAGTAAGGCTGGCAATACAAAAGATTGACGACAGATTGACAACACACTAAGGCGGACGATATAGGAAGACTGGCGACGCAAAAAAAAAATTACCGCTACCGCCTCACAAAAAACTCACGCATAAAAAAGCACAGCTATGAAAAATAAAAATACAGACGAAACTCAAAAAAATGGCGAAAAAGAAAGCGTCGAGTATCTACAAGCAAAGCCATATAATAGCGCACACGAAGATTCTAGTAGTAGCAATGCCAACATAAGCACAATCATAAACTTACAGCGCAGAAGGCAAGGGCAATGGAAGCCTCAAGAAGACCTACATGTAGGGCTGCAAAGGAGACTACAAGGTAGGTTCCAAGGAAATATAATAGGATACATCGTGCTGTTCGTAATAACAGCACTTATCGCAACAGTACTGTTCTTCGGCTTCATAGTTTTGCTAATCGCAATCGCCGTAATGCTACCTATATGGCTCGTCTTACGAGCCATACGCGCAAAAAAAATGACTCGCTTCTAGCTACGCACCACCAAAAAACTAGTAAAACATAAAAACAGCGTGCAAGCTCACACGCGCTCCAGCGAAAGAAAACTCTTCTTAGAAAGCCTACTCGACAGCGGAAAAATAAAACTCGAGCAGGCACAACAACCAAAAATACAAGCCCTGCCATCCGACGCATCAAATAGGAAATACTTCCGCATTTTCCAAGCGCAAAAAAACTTTCTGCTAATGGACGCGCCGCCACAAACAGAAAAAACCGCGCCATTCATACAAATAGCAAAATACCTGCAAGCTATCGGCTTGCGCGCGCCAGAAGTATACGCAGCCGATACGAAACTAGGCTTCTTGCTTATCGAAGACTTCGGCGACAACAGCTTCTCTAAATTGCTAAAGCGCGGATGTAAGCCTCTACCACTATACCAAGACGCGCTCGCCGTGTTGATACACATAGTCAAAAGCAAAGACGCCACTGCAGAAATTCCATGCCCTAAAGGCTCCGTAGAATTTTGGCTAAAGGAGCTAGCAGTCTTCAGCGATTACTACCTGCACGCGCTCCTAGCGAAAAACGACAGCGCAAAAAATCTAGATAAGGCAAGCAGCGCATGGCAGAAATGCTGGCGAGAAATCTTGCTAAATCTACCGCCCATCCCGCAAGTGCTCATCTTGCGCGACTGCCATGTCGATAATCTGATGCTAATTACCGATACAGATTCCAGCACAAAAAACAGCCCTCTGAATCGTTGCGGCTTGCTCGACTTCCAAGACGCCGTAGTAGGTTCGCCCGCATACGACCTCGTATCGCTGCTCGAGGATGCCCGCTGCGATCTCGCGCCAGACTTGCAAAAGCAATTGCTGCTCGAATACCTAGCGCAGTCTCAACTAGACCGCGACGGCTTCATGCTACATTACCAAGTTTGGGCAGCGCAGCGGCACGCAAGGGTCCTAGGCACCTTCGCACGGCTCGCCATACGCGATGGCAAACAGGCTCTAAGCATACACTTCCCGCGAGTCTTACGGTTGCTAGAAAATTGTCTGGCTCGAGACGCAAAGGGCGCGCGCGCTAATCATATTCTAAAACCGCTCGTCAACTGGTTCGATACCTACCTGCCAGAACACGAGGCTAAACTCGCACGATGTCTACACAAAGGCGAATTCTTGGGTGCATTCCTTGCCGCCGAATGAGCAGGCAAGCATAAATACCAACGTATTAAATGCCTTCAGCATGCGCCAAACTCGCCAACCTTCTCTAAAGGAGCACTCGCCTGCGTAAAAAATAGACGCTAAATAAGTTCAAGCATTCTCAAGATTATTAAGACCCAAGGAACTAAAAAATTAGAAAAATTTAGTATTATCTTGGATTTAAGCAAGAGTATCTTAAGATTAGTAAATGTTTTATCTTTCATACTGAGTATTTATAAAAATTCATCTTAAAAAAGCTCCGCTCGCTTAAAAAAAGCTCTGCTCGCTAAGTAGGGCGCGAACTGCTAGTATCCAGGCTGGTAAAATGACCGTTTCTAGCCTCTAGTATGACGCAAAGCCTGCTCGAAAATAAAAATCCAGAAAATGCGCCTCTCGCCGAGCGTATGCGACCGCAGCGCATGCAAGACCTATTAGGGCAAGAGGAACTACTAGCACCGCAAGGC
>JABAAW010000047.1 GCA_014238535.1 Alphaproteobacteria bacterium | reverse complement strand
CCGAAGGATTTTTCTTCTTTTCTATGAAAGATAGCAAAAAACTTCTAATAAATTTTAATCTTTAGTCAGTATACTTAAAGGGGGGCGTGGGGGGGATGATTCCCCCCACAAAAAGAATCCTCTTCTCTAAAAAAAATACAATTTTTCTACTACCTAAAGACTTTTTTTTCTGCGGGGGGTTTTAAACCCCCCACACCCCCCTTATGTAGAACGGATAAAGTTTTCTGTGTTTGTTTGAATCGTGCACTCCCCCATACACTCCCCTTTCCACATTTTTTTATAAACTTTAACGATCTCCCGCGCCTCACGCTCAATCGCAAACAATTCTAACGCACGCGCACGACAAGCAGCAATAATTTCCTTGTTTTTACCCCGAAGAAGCAACTGCCGCATCGCCTTAGCAAGAGCGATGTGATCATCGATAGGCACGATACGCCCAACCTTATCTTGGCGATTGCTTCTAATAGCCAAACTAGCACAGCCAAGCGGAGTCACAACTATAGGCGTCCCACTCGCCAAAGCCTCGATAGTCGCCATGCCGAAACCCTCCTCGAGCGAAACAGAAACATAAACATCTAACGCCCGCATTAGACTAGGCATGTCATCATAGCTTGCAAGCCCTAACCATAAGACCCGTTCAGCTAAGCCTGCTTTTTTTAGCATGCGCTTTAATCTGTATACTAAAAGAGCATCCTTTAATAACCACCTGCCGGCGATAACACCGATGGCATGCGGATATTCAGGCAGTATGCTACATAGAGCGCGCACGAAGATATGGCTACCTTTTGAACGGCGAATATTTCCGACCTGCCCGATTGCGCATACTTGCTTATCACTACTATAGACACCACTAGATAATCGGCGCTGCGCTGCATAGTAATGCCAGTTTTCACGCGGCTTAGGAGAGAATTTTTTCAAGTCGACGCCGTGCGGAATAGTAGCGAGCACCTTTGGTCTTATAGCTGCTACCTCTTTCGTTATTGCGATGACACCGTCTGCACGCTCTATCATACGACGCAGAGGGAATGAGTGCGCCCTCTGCTTTACAGACGAGAAGATGACTTTTATTTTAACGCCACAATAATCTCTTAGGAACAAGCCACGGCGCAAGTCTATCGCCCGTCGAGCGTGAAATATTCTAAACGGCTTGCCCTTTGGAGGTACACGTCCATAACGCAACAATTGCCAGAATCCGACCTTTCTTGTTGGGAAGGATAGGTTATAGCCGTGTATTCCGATAGATACTTCGCGTGCTTGTATGCGATATAGATTTTCTAGCGTCGCGGTTACGCCCGTGAAGAAATGATTCAGGTTTGCAATAATTACATCTGGTAGCATGACATTAGATAGCGTAGTTTGCTGGAGTTCTTTATAGAGCAGTTGCTATGTTTTTTTGCCATGCGCTAGACTTAGTCGCAGCTCGAATTCGAGTTCTGGTAGTAGACTATGCTGCTGTAAGAGTTTTTGTAGATTTTTAGCTATATTTTTATCAATCGGTGCGCTCGCTACTCCTTCCTTTGAACGCAGTACATTTATGAGTATATGCTCTGCGGTTGCTAGCATTATTTCTGCGGAATTTTCTGCATTGTTTTCTGCATCACTTTCTGTATTTTTTCTGTACATTTGATGCAGAATATGCAAACGCTTTTCGTTGCACGCGAGCAATCGAGTTTTGACGAATATTTTTTGTGCGGCTTTTGCCTCGTGCAGATGCCTTATATTAGTCTCTAGGGTATAGAAGGTGTAACCCCGCTCGAAGATTTTTTGGTTGAATCCCTGATTTTCGAGGAAGCGATCGGTAGCGTTGCTAAAGACCTGCAAGTAGCGGCTTTCATTCATGTGCGCGTTAGCATCGAGCCAAGTTTCATCGACCCGACATTCTAGCAAAGGCATAGCACTAGCAGATATATTAGCGTTTTTGTTTTTGAAGCTAGTTTGCTCTAGCGCACGATTTGCGAGTATTTTTTCGTATGCGAGCAGATTTTCACCCGCCCCCCACGCTTGCGCTTTTAGAGCGTTTATTATCGCTGCGAGATTTTTGTCTCTTATGAGTTCTAGTTGTTGACTAGTTCTCCCTTTTGCTTGGCTATCGGATTGCATTAGGATTCGTTTTTGCAGACTTTTTGTCCACTTTGGCACATCTGTTAGCTTGCTCCATGGCATTTGCAAACTAGGAGCGAAGTGCTCGAGGAAGTGCTTGAATCCGCCTTTTCCGCCTGCGATTCGATATGTTTCGAAGACTCCCATCTGCGCCCACCTTAACCCGAATCCGTATCGTATTGCGTTGTCTATTTCTTCGGTTGAAGCGACTTGGTCCTGCACGAGCCAAATAGCCTCGCGCCATAGAGCCTCTAGCAACCTATCAGCGATGAATGCGTCTATTTCTTTCCGCACGATAAGGGGCATCATTCCACATTCGAGATAGAATTTTTTTGCGCGCGCGATGTTATATTTTGTTGTTTTTGCGCCTGCGACTATTTCGACTAACGGCAGCAAATAGACGGGATTGAAAGGATGCGCGACGATTAGCCGTTGCGGATTTTTCATTCCGCTTTGCAAACGCGATGGCAGCAAGCCGGATGTTGAGGATGCGATTATAGTATCGCTACCTGCGCTATCGTCTATTTCATTCAGGACCTTTACTTTCAGAGTTTCATTTTCAGGCACGCTTTCTTGTATCCAGCTGGCATTATTCAGAGCGTCTTGCATATTTTTAGCGATGCGTAGCGAGCCTTTTTCTGGTCTATTTACGATTGTGAGTAGTTCCATTGCGCGTTCGGCGTTTTTGATGACACGCGAGCACTCATTTTGAGCGCATATATCTGGATCGAAAAGCACTACATTGTATCCATTTATCAAGAATCGAGCGCTCCACCCTGCGCCGATTACGCCTGCGCCGATGATAGCTATTTCGCTGTTGCTATTTTTACGAGTTTGTTTCATTTTTTATGGATGTAAATATATTTATGTATTTTATAAAGTTACCCATTTTTAGATTAAAACCTAGTAAAATACTATGATGCCTTTTTCGCTTCCGAGCCTTCCGCGAATTATAAGAAATTCTACGCGAGCTCCTGCTCTTATCGATTGCCTAGTTCTTGGTAGTGGAGGGCGGGAGCAAGCGTTATGCGATTTGCTTGGCACCTCGCCGTCGTGCGGTCGCCTTTACGCTTTGCCTGGCAGTGCAGGCATATCGGAGATGACGGGAGCGCATTGCCCGGAGTTATCGCACTCTATGTCGTCTGAAGAAGTTATTATTTTTTGCGAACGTCATGACATTGATTTAGTTGTTGTTGGTCCTGAGGGTCCTTTGGTCTCTGGCATAGAGGATGCACTTACTGCGCGAGGTATATCTGTTTTTGCGCCTAGTAAGGCAGCGTCTCGTATAGAGGGTTCGAAGATTTGGATGAAGGAGATTTTATCGCAGGCTGGAATATCGACTCCGCGCACTCGAGTTGCGTTATCGCTGAAGGAGGCTAATCGAATAGTATCTAGTTGTTCTGATTTTCCGTTAGTTATCAAGGCGGACGGTTTGGCGTCTGGCAAGGGAGTAGTTATAGCGAGCACTCGCAAGCAGGCTGAGCGAGCGGTTGAGCGCGCGATGGTTGAGAAGTGCTTTGGTTCTTCTGGCGAGCGTCTTTTGTTTGAGGATTTTATAGTTGGTGAGGAGCTTTCGTATTTTTCTCTTTGCGATGGCAGTGGCGAGGATGGTAGTCGTTTTCTTGGAGTTGCTCGTGACTACAAGCGAGCGTGCGATGGCGACAAGGGTCTTAACACTGGAGGCATGGGAGCATTTGCATTTTCGCCGCCTTATGGAGATAGTGGCTGCCTTGAGGAGCGAGGCTTGCGCGATTCGATAGTGCGTCCGTTGTTGCGAGCGCTTGAGAAGAACGGAGTATCTTATCGGGGATTTTTATTTTTGGGTTTGTTGGTAGATAAATCTGGAGTTAAGGTTTTAGAGATTAATGCGCGTTTTGGTGACCCTGAGGCGCAGACGTTGCTACCATTACTGGAGGGTGATTTAGCGGCGACTTTTTTAGCTGCGGCGCGAGGCAAGTTATCGGAGAGCGAGTCTCGCCTAGGTATATCTAGACTTGATGGTCGCCTATTTGACTTCACGGAGGGTATGCATTCGGTATCGGTTGTTGCGACGAGCAAGGGTTACCCTGAACTTCCATCTGCCAAGTTGGGCGAGGGTATATCGCTTGCGGGCTTGAACAGGTTTGAGACTTCGGCGGATGTTTCGTTATTTCATTCGAACACGCTTTTGCACTCGGATGCGAAGGATAGATTTTTTTGTGCGAATGGGGGTCGTGTTTTTACGATTAACGCACGCGGAGGCAGTTTTGCTGAGGCGCGTTCGCGCGCCTATGATCTATTAGGCAAGATAGATTGGCGCGAAGGTTTTTATCGTAGTGACATAGCGAATGAGCGTGACACGCGAGCGTTTACTTCTAGCTGCGCTAAGGTATTGAGCTTTTCTTGATGGCTATGGTTTCAGCTTATTATTTTTTTCGCGGGGATTAGACGATAAGTTTTAATTTGAACAGTATAACACGAGGAGATGCGCTTGAGTTAATTCACCGTGTTAGCGATTCTTCTATTGACCTTATTGTTTGTGACGGTCCCTATGGGGTTACGACTAATAGATGGGATAATGTTGCGTGCTCTATTCAGGAATATAATTTGCAGCTTATAAAATTATTTTCATCCAAATTAAAAATTGGAGGTTCTTTGTATTTATTTGGCAAGAGTGATTGTATTGATTTTATAGACTACCGCCCTTATTTGTATTTGAGAAGGAAGATTATTTGGTTTCAACCTAGTCGTTTATCACAAGGCAAGACTAACTATACTAATAACTATGACCTGATTTGTTTTTTCACGAAGGGTAGCAAGGCGAATATTTTTAACTTGGATGCGATAAGAATTCCACAATTGGTAGATTTGACACATCGCAACAGATGCGAGAAAGTTCCTTCTGTTACTAATGGCACTTGGGGTAAGACCAAGTTTAATGATATGGGTAAGAACCCTGGTGATGTATGGGGAGATATAAAGCAGTTAACTTATAAATCTAAGGAGTTAGTTAGTAGGGATGCGCTGAACACGATTCAAAAACCAGAGGAGTTAATCAAGAGATTGATATTTGCAAGTAGCGATGAAGGCGATTTGGTTTTGGATCCATTTACGGGTACAGGCACCTGTCCTGCGCTATGCGCAAGGTATGGTAGGGATTATATTGCCTTTGAAATGGATAAAAACTATGTGAGAGAGAGTAGGAAGCGTGTAGCGAAGGAATTATATTTAAAGCGTCAGATTAAATTAAAACGAGATAGGGATTTATTTAATGAAGAAAACTTATACGCAAATAATAAATCTAATTATCAAGGCGCATAGATTAGCACTTTCAATCGGTATTCCAAACATGTTACAGCCAGGATTGATTAAAGAGATGATCATTGCCAATCAATTAGAACATGGGCTTATAATTAGCAAGAGAGATTCAGATGCTCATTCCCTAAATGATAGCAAAATAAAGTATGAATACTTATCTTGTAAAGAAGGAGGTACAGGACAATTAGACAGGATGTTCAACCTACCTGATTCAAAAAGACAACAATCGCTAGAGAGGATAAGACGAAATAATAAAATTTATCTTGCTATATTTTATGAAAATAATCAAATGGAGATAAAAATTATTTATGAAATAGAACCGTTTGTATTAGAAAAAGAAGCTATTGCACAGTTGGATAGAAGCAAAAATGATATATCGCATGTAGGATTTAGTGAAAATTGGGCAAAGAGAAATGGAAGGGTTGTTTATGTTGCGAATAGATAATTCTATTATTTAAATGCCCTTTTTGCGTATTGCAGGTAAGGATTTGTCCCTGCGGGACTCTGTCTCTGCTTTCTTTATATTTTTTTCACCAAGTAATATTTAGTTTTCCAAAGATTAGGAAGCTAAAAATTATTAGGGATATCCCCAATAAAAAATCGATGGGAACGGCTATGCGGTCATAGACATGCCGAACAGAAGAACGAGCAAGTAACAAAATTACTGTGCTGTACCATACCAATTCTATCAGGAAGCATATAGCCAACACGGTAAATTTTGTTACTAGTTCGACCTTAGTTATCAGTGGGGCGTATAGACCAATAAAAAACGCGATGCCTTTAGGATTGAATAAATTTAACAAAAAACCTTTGGAGCAAGCTGATAAGATAGGTTTTAATTGTAGTAGATTGAGTGAATTAAAGTTTGTATGAACCTCTAACTTCTGAGGTGTTCTGGCGGTTTTACTCACTTGCTTTGACTTTTTTATCGCGATAATCGTGTGATATATGGTAGAAATTCC
Source organism: Alphaproteobacteria bacterium (assembly GCA_014238535.1). GTDB lineage: Bacteria > Pseudomonadota > Alphaproteobacteria > JABAAW01 > JABAAW01 > JABAAW01. Next base: position 1,054 of record JABAAW010000047.1, on the reverse strand, counting down.
TAGGTAAAGTAACAGCCCTCCACCTATGATGGAGATTGTTATTGCGAAGAGTTGATATTCTAACATCAACGCCCCGATGCCAAACATCGTCAAGCTAGCATTTACTATTGCTCCTATAGCGATTCCCAGAGTTACGGCAAATGCTAGAGTTATCGGGTACTTTGTTGCGTATCTAGTTACTACGACAAAATTTGGTCCTGGACTGATAACCACAAGTACATAAACTACGATTATCGATACAAAGATATTTGGAACTACTTGCATGAATCGAAACCTCTATATTAATATAGAAAGTATATTATATTTGTCAATTTTTTACCGATTATATAAAAAACGAGTCTCACCCCCTTTATATTAATCTACCTCGTATATCTAAGCACGCCCGCAAGGTAGCACAGGCGGGCATAGGCGGGAAGCACACAAAACTAACTAACATACCACGCCCCCCTTTATGTTTAGATAGATAATTCCCTTGAGAACTTTACGACTTAATCTACCTCGCCTATGTTCGCGCGCCCGCAAGGTAGCGCAAGCGAGCTTAGGCGAAAGCCAAAAGATAGCTAACATGCCCCGCCCACCTTTATGCTCGATTGAAGCAATGCTGTACTATATTCTATACTTGAATTCCCACGCCAAAACGAGAATTCAAGCCTCCAAACCCCAAGCCGCCCAACCTTTAGTTTTCTGCCTAGCAAACAATTCTATTTTTTTTTGTTCTGGAAACATAGCATCGATTCCTTGTCGTACCTCTTCAGGCTTCCTGCTGTGCTTTTCTCGCGTATGTTCGATGGTTTGCCTGATGTTCCTCGCACCACGAGGCTGCGGTATTTTACCCTTTTTGAAAACTAAACAGAGTTCGTTTTCAGACATAGTATAGAAACCGGGGTTAGGCTTACCCTTATGCCAGACGAAAGCGACAGTAGCCCAGGCGAAACCCCAAGCCTTACCCAAATCGATAGCTTGGTCGAGATGCGGCGAGGTAGCCCACATGAATAGCAGACAATCTTCCTCTACAATATCGCCAATCGGCAACTGCATCAAATCTCGAGTCTTA
>JABAAW010000046.1 GCA_014238535.1 Alphaproteobacteria bacterium | reverse complement strand
TCCAATTCCAAAGCTATGTCAAGCATAAGTCAAGGTGTCTAGCATGCACCGCGCGACCACCAGCCTTCGATCAAGCATTCGCTCCTTTGCTATACGATAAGGTAGCGCGAACTCCTATACTCGCGCTAAAACACGCAGACCAAACGCATCTCGCTCCGCTGTTCGCAAACATAATCAGCACAAACGCACCCGAAGAATTCCAAAGCGCCGATATGGTCGTTCCCGTGCCTCTACATCCTAAAAGGTTACGCAAAAGAATGTTCAATCAAGCAGTCCTGCTCGCTAAAATAATCGCCAAAAAATGGAAAATACCTCTGCGTCTAAACCTGCTCGAACGCAAAAAATATACACCTCCCTTAGGAAATCTATCGCCTAGCAAAAGGCTGCTTACCCTACGCGCAGTCTTCCAGTGCAACTATCCCGAAATCGCAAAAGAAAAATCAATACTGCTGATAGACGACGTGATGACTAGCGGGCTAACCGCAGAATTCTGCGCTAGGGCTCTGAAGCAAGCAGGCGCAAAAAAAGTGCGCGTGCTAACCATCGCAAAAGTTCCTCTGCCTAGACCAAACCTAGCGCGAAATATATGAATACTCCCATCATAATTCTGATGCGACCGCAAATGGGCGAAAACATCGGCATGAGCGCAAGGGCAATGTACAATTGTGGGCTAGATAAACTTCGAATCGTCGAGCCTCGCGAAAAATGGCCAAACCAGCAAGCAATAGCCGCCGCAAAGGGCGCCGAAAAGGTAGTCCATAACGCACGCATATTCTCATCGCTGAAAAACGCCATCGCCGATTGCACAACTATCTTTGCAACTTCCGCAAGAATACGCGAAAAAAATATTCCCATACTTTCACCAGCTCAAGCCGCCTTAGAAATAAGCGCAAAACATCGCAATAGTTGCAACAGCCAAAAAAACGCAAACTGCGCTATTCTATTCGGACCAGAAAATAACGGGCTCGATAACGATAGCATCGTCAGCGCCGACCGCATAATACACGCCGAACTAAACCCCGACTGCTCTTCGCTAAATCTAGCGCAAGCCGTATTCCTTCTCGCCTGGGAGTGGCGCAAAGTCGCACGCTCAAGCCCACAGGACTCACAGAGCCCACAGGACGCACAGAGCCCACAGGACTCACAGAGCCCACAGGACTCACAGAGCCCGCTGGACGCAGCTATGCAAACACAAAAAACTCAAGTCGAAAACAACCAAGCCAAAAGCAACCAAGCCAAAAGCAACCAAATGCTGGCAACAAAGGCAGAAACGCTAGCCCTGCTCGCTCGCCTAGAGTGCGAGTTGGACACGCACGGATTCTTTCGCTCAAAGCAACAAAAGCCCGAAATCAGGCGCAATCTACACGCGCTTACAATGCGCGCGCAACCAACAAAGCAAGAAATTCGCACCCTGCAGGGAATCGTAAGCGTGCTCGCAAAAAGATAGCACCTCGCAACGCAAGCAAGCTACATATAGCAGGCTACATAAGTCTCTATGCTAAGCGGCGGCGACTGGAGGCAACCAACAACGCTTTGCTGTACGCTCCAAAGTCCGTACGCCTCAAGTCCGTACGCTCGCAAGTCCGCACGCCTTCAACGCTGTACGCTCGCAAGCGGGACGCTCTCAGCGGATTGGAATCGAGCGGGGGACGCGCAACGAGCGATGCAACTGCCAGACGCACCACATCGCTATCGCAAGAAAACTTAAACCGCCACCTATAAAAGTCGCCTCAGGCGGAACCTCGCCAACTACAGCCCACGCAAGAATAGGCGCTAGTATCGTCTCTAGTAGCAATATCAACGCAACCTCCGCCGCAGGTATGTAGCGCGCGCTCATAGCTAAAAACGCCATGCCAAATGGCTGGATGCCAAGCGTTACCAGCAACGGTAATACCTCGCCCTTAGGCGGAGCACCAAAAGAAATCGCCGCCGGTAGCGTAAGCAAGCACACAAAAGTAGCACCTATCGATACCGCTAAAATCGCATGCGAGGCAACTATCCTTCTACTACACAAAAAAAACGCAGATATCGCCAACGCACTAACCCCGCCAACAAGATCACCTACAAAGTGACCACTGCCAAGACCATCCAATGCAAATATCAGCAAGCCCGTAAGGCACAAGCTTATCGAAAAAAGTGTCATCAACGATAGCCTCTCGCGCCATAAAACCCAGCCTCCTATCGCAGCCCATAGCGGAGAAGTCGCTGCAAATAAAAGCGTGTTCGCTACATAAGTGTGCGATATCGAAAATACAAAACTACAGGTCTCAAGCGCGTAAATACCGCCCATAAGCCAAAGCAGACGCGAACGCGAATAGCGCGCTCTCAATACAAATATCGCAAAAAAACCCAAGCCAACAGCCTGCGGCAACGCACGCCAAAACATCAATGCCTCAACGCTAAACGACGGCATAAGCCGTATCAGCAATGAGGTCGGAACCAACAATAAAACTCCCGTAACCGCTAGCAAAACCCCTCTAGTCTTCGAGGCATCCGCAAGTACATACCTATCCCTAGGATCAGGGGCAACATCGGGTGTAGCTTTGGGGGCTAAATCCGTATCTTTCTTCATATCTCTCAAGCATTGTCCAGAACGAAATTATTGTGAAAAATCGTGACATCAGTTTCGCAAAATCTAATAAACACTATCACACAAACACGCTAGTTCTAGCAAGCCCAGTAAAAACACGCATAGCGAAAACACGCAACAAAAAATCATACAGCAGGCATAGGAAAACATAAGCTAGCACCGCTCAGGCAAACTTTGTTGGTGCGGCAATTCTTGCCTTGTCACATCGGAAATTTACCGCTATTAACTTAATCGTTATGGCTAAAAAAATCGCAAAACTAGACCAGATAACAAATCCTATCCGCCAGGTGATGGAAAAAGAATCGTCAGGCGGAATCATACTCTTCGCTTCCGGCGCGCTTGGTATTCTAGTCGCTAACTCCATATACGCAGAGCACTACCAACATTTCCTGCACCTGCCCGTAAATCTAAGCATCGGCGCAGTCGGTTTGAAAAAATCGCTACAGCATTTCATCAACGACGGCTTGATGGCAATCTTCTTCTTCCTCGTCGGATTGGAAATCAAACGCGAACTCGTCGCCGGAGAACTATCCAGCAGAGAACAAGCAATACTGCCATTCTTCGCTGCTGTATGCGGCATGCTCGTGCCAGCTATGATATATGTCGCCTGCGTCGCGATACAAGGCGGAAGCGCAGAACTATACCGCGGCTGGGCCATACCAGCTGCAACCGATATAGCTTTCGCTATCGGAATCATCGCTCTCGTCGGACGCGGTGTGCCCGTCGGGCTAAAAGTCTTGCTCGTAGCTATCGCTATCATCGACGACCTAGGCGCTATACTCGTCATCGCCGTATTCTATACACCGCAGATAGAACTCGTCCCTTTGCTATTAGGGGTAGTAATACTATCTATGATGGTAATTCTAAACCGCAGCTCCGTAACCTCAATAACTCCATACATACTATTCGGTACCTTGTTGTGGGTATGCGTCCTAAACTCCGCAGTGCACGCAACCATCGCAGGCGTGCTCGCCGCTTTCTGCATTCCTCTAAGAGCTAAAAATAAGCACGGAGAATCACCTCTCCTACAGATAGAGCATAACCTCGCGCCATGGGTGCATTTTGGAATACTGCCACTATTCGGATTCGTCAACTCAGGTGTCTCATTCGCTGAAATAACTTCCTTCTCCGCCGTATTCTTCCATCCCATAACGCTAGGTATCACCTGCGGGTTGTTCTTCGGAAAACAAATCGGCATAACAGGCGCGATATTCTTGTTAGTCAAAGCAGGATGGGGAAAATTACCTCGAGGCTGTTCATGGCAGCACATATACGCAATGTCCGCTATGTGCGGAATCGGATTCACCATTAGCCTGTTCATCGGCGCGCTATCTTATGCTGACAGCGACCTAATCTTACAATCGAGAATCGGAGTCTTCATCGGCTCCATCGCATCCGCAATAGTAGGTTTCTTGCTAATGAAAAAAGTCGCGACGCTTGCAACAAGCATAACTCCGCACAAGCGCGCTCGCTCATAGAGGTCAAAACTGCCAAAAGTAACTACCAAAAGTAACTACCAAGAGTGACTACCAAAAGTAACTACCAAGAGTGACTACCAAGAGTGACTTGCCAAGCACATAAAGCGCAAAATTCTTATGTAAAACTCTTATCGCTAGCCATAAGTAATGCTATCTATCGTAACTAAGTGCGCTAACAACTAATAGCATAAGTCAAAGAAGCCATGCCCACGCTCGAACGCAACGATAAATCGGACCCTGATAATACAGATAGGGCTGCAGATATTGTAATCGCCGGCGCAGGTATCGTCGGACTCAGCGCCGCCCTCGCACTCGCGCAAAAAAACTTCAAAGTAACCATCGTCGAAGCACTCGGAAAAAATAAATTCCAAGTAAATAAACAGCTCGAAGACAATACGCGCGATATACGCGCAATCGCATTATCCGCCTCTAACTGGAGGCAACTCGCACGCTACCTAACGCAGAAGTCATCTGAGCAACTAGCCCTGCAACTATACAATATGTCATCGCCAATTTGGGACATGCGTATCGTCGAAGCGCATCCCTTACGCGGTGTCGAAAGCCGAAAACTACACCTAAGCCATAAAGACCTATACTGCAGGCTCGGTCATAAAAACTCAACAAAACACGAAACCGTAACTCCGCTAGGATACATCGTCGAAGGACAAGACCTACTACAAATCCTATACCGCGGCGCAAGCACGCACGAAAACATAAACATCGAACACGAAACAAAACTACAGAACTTCAACGCAGCACATAACTACATCGAAGTGCTATTAGCGCACAAAAACCAAACGCAAAAAAAATCCATACGCGCAAAATTACTACTCGCCTGCGATGGAAAAAACTCTAGCCTACGCGAACAAGCAAATATAGCATGTCGAAAAAAAGACTATAAAGAATCAGCTCTAGTATGCGCACTCGCACACGAGCGCGCGCACAGCGGAACCGCCGTCGAGTGGTTCACACCACTAGGCACATTCGCAAGCCTGCCAATGCTGAATCAACAAAGCGGTATCGTTTGGTGCGATAAGCATCATAACATACTCGAACTGATCGAGCTAGAAGAAAGCGAATTCATCAAGCACGCGCAAACTCGATTCGGACGCTGGTTGGGTAAAATAAGCCTCGCAAGCAAAAGAGTCGCATACCCCGTATCGCTTTCACACGCTCATAGCTATGTCGCACAACGACTAGCTCTGCTAGGCGACGCAGCGCACGCAATACACCCCCTCGCAGGGCAAGGGCTAAACCTAGGGCTGCGCGACGTCGTGACACTAGTCAAACAAATAACCGAAGCAGAATACCTAGGCGAAGACTTCGCAAGCAGCCAAGTGCTAAAACGCTACGAAAAAATACGCCGCCGCGATGCTAATAGCCTAATCTTCGTTACCGACTCGCTACACAAAATATTCACAAACGATAGCACAATACTGCGCGAAATACGCCTATCCGCCCTGACGCTAATCGATAAAATACCTCTCGCGCGTAGAGCAATAGTGCGCGCCGCCGCAGAATCTTCATAAAGCAGATAACGCAAATAGGTATAACCTAATCGCTACAACCTAGTCGCTACAATCTAGTAGCGATAGCTATCTTTCTTATAGGGTCCCTCTACCGCAACGCCAATATATTCTGCCTGCTCCGCACGCAACTCCGTCAAGTTCGCGCCCAACTTATCCAAGTGCAAGCGCGCTACCTTCTCGTCTAAATGCTTCGGTAAAACATAAACTCGTTTCTCATATTCACTATGCCGATTCCATAACTCAATCTGCGCCAATACCTGATTCGTAAAAGACGCGCTCATAACAAAACTAGGGTGACCCATCGCACAACCTAAATTTACTAACCTACCCTCCGCCAACAAAAGTACCTTCTTGCCATCCGAAAAAGTTATCTGGTCAACCTGCGGTTTAATATTCTCCCATACATGGTTACGCAAACCCGCTACCTGAATCTCGTTGTCAAAGTGACCTATGTTGCAGAAAACCGCTCCATCGCGGGCATTACGCATATCTTCAATCGTCAAAACATCGCAATTGCCCGTCGCCGTCACTACTATATCCATACGCGAAATAACTTCCGATAACCTAACTACCGAATAGCCCTCCATCGCCGCTTGTAAAGCACAGATCGGGTCAACCTCAGCTATAGATACACGGCAGCCTGCATTGCGCAAGCCCGCAGCACAGCCCTTGCCAACATCACCGTATCCGCACACCAATACTTGCCTGCCAGCCATCATCAAGTCCGTCGCTCGACGGATGCCGTCAACTAAACTCTCGCGGCAGCCGTAAATGTTGTCAAACTTAGACTTCGTAACCGAATCGTTTACATTAAACGCCGCCGCTCCTAGCGTTCCCTTGCGCTCGCGTTCATACAGACGTTGCACCCCCGTCGTCGTCTCCTCAGAAAGACCTACTATCTCTTCCAAGTGATCTTGGTGCTTGTCATGCATAACGTCCGTTAGGTCACCTCCATCGTCAAGCAACAAGTTCGCTCGCCACTTACCATCGGGCGAGCTAAGCGTGCGCTCAATGCAATCCCAATACTCCTCCTCGCTCTCTCCCTTCCAAGCAAAAACCGAAACACCATCTCGCGCTACCGCAGCAGCCGCATGGTCTTGAGTCGAAAATATATTGCACGACGACCAGCGAACGCTCGCTCCCAACGCAAGCAGCGTCTCTATCAATACCGCCGTCTGCACCGTCATATGCAAGCAACCCGCTATACGCGCTCCAGACAACGGGCGCGACTCACCATACTCCGCTCGAAGTGCCATCAAGCCAGGCATCTCCCCCTCAGCAAGCGCAATCTCGCGCCGTCCCCAATCCGCCAAGGACAAGTCCTTAACTTTAAAATCTCCTTCACTAGCATTAATCATTTTTCTTGCCATCCTTATTTGCTAAACTATGCATAAAAATATCCTCGCATATAAATATGCTCGCAAAGGAGCATACTTGCCAATATCACTACTAGCAACGCAAAAATAAAACCATAAGCAAAGTCATAAACAAAGTGCGCAAACAATAACTACGCCGTTATGCGCTCAAACAAACTACCTAGCATCATCGCAACAAGGCAATACGCAAATGAAATACTGCGGCTGAGCAACGGTACTAAGTTTCGGGCTTCTCTACGCGTAGGAATCCTAGGTGGCTCGTTCAACCCCGCGCATCGCGGGCACGCAGCTCTCGCTAAAAACGCGCTCGAAAAACTACAGCTCGGGCGCGTAGTATGGGTCGTTGCGAGGTCTTCGCCATTCAAAGAAAAACCAGCCGCTATAGCATTCAAACAAAGGCTAAACTCCGCTAAAATCACAGTAGCAAACATAAATAAACGCGCAAACAGCGTCTCAAACATCGAACAAA
>JABAAW010000045.1 GCA_014238535.1 Alphaproteobacteria bacterium | reverse complement strand
TAGGTTTTAGGATTGCTAGCACTAGCGCGGGGAAGCCGGCACCGCTCCCGAGATCGGTTAGCGCGAGATTATCGTGTGGAAGAAAGCGTATTAGTTGTGCTGATTCGTAGCAATGGCGTGACCAAAAACGCGTGAGATCTCCTGCGGAGACTAAGTTCATTCGCGAATTCCAATCGATGAGTAATCGCTCGTAGATGCGCAGCTGTTCTAGCTGCTGCTCGTTAACATCGATGAAAGACTCTATCGCTCGAGAAAATTCATAGGATGCCGACTTACATGGGTCTTGCGCCATGAGAAGAACTCAAAAAATTCTGTGCTTTATGAAGCTATTCAAGAGACAATAGTTAGGTCTTCAGTTAAGTCTTTGCTTTTTGTTGTGCGAAAATTCTGAGCTACTTCGTTATACTTGCGAGCGTGTCTAGCACGCCTCTTCGCATGCCTTAATAGAATTAGCAACGCCGCTGCTGTCATTCCCTCAATATCAGCTGCCTCACCTAGTGAAGAGGGATGCACTCGCGAGAGTTTTGTTGAAATTTCTGTCGAAAGCCCATCTAGTGAAGCATAGTTTAAATTGTTAGGTAAAAGCATATCGCGCCCCTTGTGGTATGCGGCGATGTCGCGTTGCTGACGCGTCAAATAGCCGCTGTAGCGCGAATCGACGACGAGGCGCTGTAAATCTTCTGACATGAGAAGTTTCAACTGAGGAAAGAACTCGAGCAGTTTAGCACTGGATACTGCCTCTAATCCGAGTAGAGTAAAAGCCGAACGTGCGACTCCATCGCGTCGAACCTCGATTCCTGCAGCTGCGAGAGCTGTTGGGCTTGCGGTTAACTCGTCTGCGAGTTTGCGTGCGTTTGTAAGACGCGCTGCCTTTTCGCGATAGGCGTCTGTGCGTGGCGGCGCAACGCAAGCGTGTTCGATACCTAGCGGTGTTAGGCGCTCGTCGGCTGTATCGGCGCGTAGTGATAAACGATACTCTGCGCGCGAAGTGAACATGCGATATGGCTCTGCTGCACCTAAGCGCGTAAGGTCGTCTATCATCACCCCGATGTAGCTATTAGTGCGTTGAGGAATGAAGGAGTGTGTGTTGCTGTCCTTGCACGAGTTAGCTGCGTTCACCCCTGCGACTAATCCTTGCGCGGCTGCTTCCTCGTAGCCTGTGGTACCGTTAATTTGTCCTGCGAGAAAAAGCCCATGTATTTTTCGCGTTTCCAGCGACTTATGTAGCGCACGCGGATCGACATAGTCATACTCGACTGCGTAGCCGGGCTGTATGATCTCTGCTTTCTTTAAGCCAGTTATCGAGTGTAAGAATTCGCGTTGTACACTTTCAGGTAGAGCGGTTGAAATGCCGTTAGGGTAAATTATATCGCTATCAAGACCTTCTGGCTCTAAGAAGATTTGATGCCGAGATTTTTTAGCAAAGCGTAAAACCTTATCCTCGATTGAAGGACAATAGCGTGGACCCTGTGCGCTGATGTTGCCGGAAAAAATTGGCGAGCGCTTATGGTGTTTATTGATAATTTTGTGCGTTTGCTCGTTTGTCCAAGTTATGTGGCAGCAAACCTGCGGTATGGTGATTCGCGTTGAGAGGAAAGAAAATGGAATCGGTGTCTTGTCGGCGTGCTGCTGTTCGAGGGCGGAGAAATCTATCGATTTTGCGAGTAATCTTGGAGGCGTGCCAGTCTTTAAACGAGCGATAGGAAAGTCGTTTTTTCGTAAGAAATGCGCGAGCGAGCTCGAAGCCTGCTCGCCGATACGCCCTGCGGGAAAAGAACGTTCGCCGATATGAATTCTTCCACCTAAGAATGTGCCTGTAGTTAAGACGACCGAATGGCAAGAGAATTCTACCCCCGCCACTGTTGCTACTCCGCATATTCTTCCGTGCTCCAACAAGAAGTGTGATGCCTCACCTTCTTGTATTGTCAAAAGTTGTTGCTGCTCTAGTAGCCCCTTGATAGCGGAGCGGTAAAGGTTGCGATCTGCTTGTGCTCGAGGTCCCTGTACGGCAGGTCCTCTACTACGGTTTAGCATGCGAAACTGAATACCAGACTTATCTATCGCCCGCCCCATCAAACCATCAAGAGCATCGATCTCGCGTACCAAGTGTCCTTTTCCCAAGCCGCCTATTGCGGGGTTGCAAGACATTTCGCCAATTTTTGTGCAGTCCAGCGTTAGCAAGAGCGTACGCGCACCGCAACGCGAGGACACAGCGGCAGCCTCTGCGCCGGCATGCCCGCCGCCGATAACGATAACGTCGTAATTTGTTTTCCTTGTAATCATAGTTTAGGGAAGAAGTTATGGGGTTTTATGGATTAAAACTTATAAAAAACAATAGGATAAATGATACTCATAAAGTATGATTATAAGTCGTTGTACCATAAGGTTAGCGCGTTCGGCAGGACTCGAACCTGCAACCTACTGCTTAGAAGGCAGTTGCTCTATCCGTTGAGCTACGAACGCTCGCTAAAAGAGTAAAAAACGGAAATCTAGTTATTTTAGTGCGTCCAAGGAACTGGTCGATCGTGTGCGAAGTTAGAAGCATAGGACTTGTGAGTTACTCGTCTATTTTGCGAAGGGCGTAAAATTGCCACGAGCCCTTGTGCTTTAGCCCAGTCTTGCGCGCTCGATAAGCTTGGGAAGGACATCTGTAATTGTTGCTTTGTTTCGCCGCCACCGTGCCATCCCATTATAGCGTCGGGTAGGTTTCGCCAGGCGTCGTGCGTGATGGATTTTTTTTCGGATGGAGGAAACTCTGCGATCCATTTTTGTGTTAGTGCGCGACCTGATTGCATAGCGGTTTTAGATGCTTGGTAGATGTAGATATATTTTTCTGTCATAAGATAGCTCCAACTTTTGTAAGCGGTATTGAGAGATGAGATGTGTCGGGACGGCAGGATTCGAACCTACGGCATCCTGCTCCCAAAGCAGGCACTCTACCAGACTGAGCTACGTCCCGCGAGATTTTCGATATCAAAGCCCAGCAAATGAGCACAAGCAGATTAGTAACAGGCATTCTAGCACCTGCTCGCCGCCGCCGCATAGGTCGCCGGAGATTCCTCTGAATAATTTACCGAATGCGTATAGTAGCAATATAGACGCTACGAGCAAAACAGAAATTAGAATAGACGCCTGTAATAGTGGTAATAAGATGATAGCGCTGCAGGTAAAAAGCGCTAATGGCGATGAGACGGAAAAAAGATTTGGACGCGCTACAAGCCGAGCGATGGATGCGTGCGGTATGGTTTTTGTGTAGCGGAACCACATAGGGAAAGCACAACGCGCGCCTGCGTGCGTCAAGATTAGCGAGATGATTACCAGTGATAAACCCTGGTTGAACAGAAGCGTTAATGCACCTGCGCGTAGCGCGAAGGATAAGATTAGCGCTAGCGTGGCGAAGCTGCCGATGTGTGCGTCTTGCATGACCTGTATGCGTTTAGCGCGCGCGACCCCTAATCCATCAGCGGAGTCTGCCAACCCATCTTCGTGCAAGGCGCCAGTTACTATAACGCTGCATGCGATAGTTAGACAGGCGCATAGGAATTGGGGCAAGATTAGTGAGGTTGCCAGTGCGCATAGTGCGCAGATAGCACCGATGAGTAGTCCGCAAATTGTTGCTGCCCACCCGTGTTTTTCGAGCCATAAGAAATTCGAAGTGGAGCTACTGGCTAAATTTTTAATCGAAGTTTTATCGGTGGTTTTTTTACTTTGCTGTAGCGAGCGATCTTGTTTTAGTAAGCGAGTCGTTGGTAGAATCGTTAAGAATTCTATTGATTGTTGCAGAGCTACGAAAAGATTTTTTATTTTTATGCCTTCTGCTATTTTTTGATTATTTTTCCTCATTTGTTATTTTTCCATGCTTTTTTTGCGCGAATTTTTTTGAGTGTATAGTGATAAGAAAGTATAGCCCTAAAGAATAACCCTAAGGTTTAACAATTGCGCTAGCTATCGGAGATAGATGTCCTACGAAAAGACGGCAAAAGATTTGTTGGAACCGTTGTTTGCGCTTTACTCTCAACGCCCCGAGCACTCGATGCGTATGCTTGCGTCTACTTGCGCGCGCGAGAAGACCTTGACGAAGCCTGAAGGTTCGCTGGGTCGGCTAGAGGCTTTGAGTGAGCACCTAGCTTATTGGCAAGGAGTTATCGCCCGACCAACTGCAGACTCGAGAATTCTTCCGACGATGGCAGTTACGCAAGAGCCCAGCATTCCGAATCTGGATGATGTTCGCGTGATTATTTTTGCAGCGCGCCATGGCATTTGTGACGAGGGTGTATCGGCCTACCCGAGCGTGGTTACGCAACAGATGGTTGCTAATTTTAGGAATGGTGGCGCGGCTATAAATCAGCTTTGCAAAGTTGCGAGCGCGCGTTTAGCGGTTGAGTCGCTATGGCTCGATGAGCAAACCGAGAGTTTTCTACATAGCCCTGCGATGTCGTATGAACGATGTGCGCGAGCTTTTATGCGCGGGGCGAGTAGTATATCGTCTGCGAGCGATGCCAACCTCATAGCGTTGGGAGAGATGGGAATAGGCAATAGTTGTTCGGCGTCAGCGATGCTTTATGCTTTATATGGCGGTTCTGCTGAGGAATGGACTGGCAGTGGTACGGGATTGGACTCTGCGGCTTATGAGCATAAGATAGCGGTTGTTGAGAATTCGGTACGGCGTTTTGCGGATAAATATGCGAGCAAGGATTTGTCTAAGTCTGAGCGTGCGTGGGAGATTCTGCGTGAGTTAGGAGGATTTGAGTTAGCGGCTATAGTAGGAGCTTTGCTAAAGGCGCGCGCTTTGCGTATCCCGATTGTGCTTGATGGCTTTCCTTGTTGCGCTGCGGCGGCGATAGCGAAGGGTCTTGATGGTCGAAGTTTAGAGAACTGCCTGCTTGCGCATGAACCAGCACAACGCGGAGCGCGCGAGCTGAATTCCCGCCTATGTTTAGGCGAGCCTCTTCTGAGGCTAGGTATGCGCTTGGGCGAAGGTTCTGCTGCTGCGCTTGCGCTTCTTATTGTCCGCGCGGCACTAGCCTGCCATCAAGGCATGGCGTCTTTTGAGCAAGCTGCGGTAGAGACTAAGCTTTAGTTAAAATTTGCTTTGTGTTGCTAGTTATTCATCTGTTGGAAAAAATCGTCGTTGCTTTTGCTACTGCGTAACTTGTTGAGCAGGAATTCTATTGCCTCGACGGCTCCCATCGGAGAGAGTATTCGGCGCAACATCCAGACTTTTGAAAGGATTTCTTTTCCTAAAAGCAGCTCTTCTTTTCTTGTTCCTGAGCGCGCGACATCTATTGCAGGAAAGGTGCGCTTGTCCGAAAGTTTTCTATCTAAGACTAGTTCGGAGTTACCAGTTCCCTTGAACTCTTCGAAGATGACCTCGTCCATACGACTACCGGTTTCGACCAAGGCGGTTGAGATGATAGTAAGAGACCCGCCTTGTTCTATGTTACGCGCGGCGCCAAAGAATCGTTTTGGTCGATGCAATGCATTTGCGTCTACGCCGCCGGTAAGGACTTTTCCACTACTTGGCACGACTGCGTTATAAGCGCGCGCTAGTCGCGTTATCGAATCTAGAAGAATGACGACATCTTTTTTTTGTTCGACAAGCCGCTTTGCTTTTTCGATGACCATTTCGGCGACTTGAATATGGCGAGATGCTAGTTCGTCAAAAGTTGAACTTACCACTTCACCTTTGACGGAGCGTTGCATATCTGTAACTTCTTCGGGTCGCTCGTCGATAAGCAAGACGATGAGACGAATTTCGGGATGATTTGTTTCTATCGAATGCGCGATGTTTTGCATGATGACGGTTTTACCGGTGCGAGGAGGAGCGACGATCAGCGCGCGTTGTCCCTTACCGATGGGTGCGATGATGTCGATAACTCGTGCTGTAGAAGTTTTCTCGGTTGTATTTTCTATCTCCAGTCCGATTTTTTCATTTGGATATAGCGGAGTTAGATTGTCGAAATTAATTCGTTGTCGCAAATCGTCGGGACTGCATTCGTTTATTTCAGTAACTTTTGCTAGAGCGAAATATCGTTCGACTTCTTTAGGAGCGCATAATTCGCCTTCGACGGTGTCGCCTGTACGAAGAGCGTAACGGCGTATTTGTTGCGGAGCGATATAAATATCGTCTGGTCCTGGCAGGTAATTTGCGCTTGCGGAGCGAAGGTATCCGAATCCGTCGGTCTGCACATCTAAGACTCCGATGCCGAAGATTGCTGTTCCGCGTTCGGCTAATCGTCGCAATATCAGAAAAGTTAGCTTCTGCTTTCGCATTCCGCTAGTATTTTCTATTTCTAGTTCTTCAGCCTTTGCGAGCAATTGCTGCGGAGGCAGGTTGTTAAGTTCTTGTAAATGCAAGGTTAGTGCTCCTAGTTTCGAGTTGTAGTAATTGTGTGTGTGGGCTTGTATGCTACGAGACTTCCCGCCCGAAGAATATCGCTATCTACTATTGAATACGCAAGCGCAAGTTATTTGCGAATCGCTAGAATTGACGAAAGTTTCCCTAAGAATGGTTAGAGTAACCTTAGCGAAAACAGCGCAAAAATTGTTGCTGGCGATGAAAGGGGAAGCGAACTTCGAAAAGCACCTATTTGATAGCGTACCCGCGCACGCAGGTCAAGTAATAAATCGCGACGCTTGGTAGTGGCAGAGTAAGCATCCGCCTGAAATTAAACTTATGAGTAATTTAGGTATAAGAGTTTAAACTGTAGCTGTTAGTTTTTTGCGTAATGACGAGCTGGATGTTGTGTGTTGAAACCGTAGTTTTTGTTCGGGATAAATGTATTTGTGTGCTCTATGAGCCATCAGGGCGGCTTCGTGGAAGCCGGACAAGATAAGTTTTAGTTTGCCGGGGTATTGCGAAATATCGCCAATAGCAAAGACTCCTTCGAGCGAGCTTTCGAAGAATTGCGTATCGACGATGATTCCGCCGTTGTGCATATTTAGTCCGAATTCTGCGATGGGCCCTGGTTGCATTGTCAAGCCAAAGAATGGAAGGAAGAAATCGACATCTGTCAAAACGCTGTGTTTTCCGTCTGCTGCCCGCACGACTAATTGTTTGATAGAGCCGTCGTTTCCTTCGATTGTCTCTGGACTACCGATGATGAGGTTGACCTTCTGTTGTGCTAAAAGGTTGTCGAATTTTTGTACTGATGCTGGAGCTGCACGAAATTCTGCGCGGCGATGGAGTAAAGTAACCTTTCTTGCATAGCCGCATAGTTCTAGCACCCAATCTAGAGCTGAGTCGCCGCCGCCGGCTATAACGACTGATTTGTTTAAAAAAATCTGTTTTTCTCTGACTGCGTAAAAGACGGAACGATTTTCGTATTGCTCGATGTTATTTATGGCTGGTTTTTTGGCGATGAACAAGCCGCCGCCAGAAGCGATGACGACTACTGCGCTTTTGAAGATTTTTCCGTTGCCGCTGTGTATCTGAAATCCTGATTTAGCGCATCCGCTTATTTTTGTGATGGTTTCGCCTAAGTGCAGTTGTGCTTTGAATGGAGCTATCTGCTGCAATAGACGCTCGGATAGCTCGCGCCCGGTCACCCTTGGTAGCCCTGGTATATCGTAGATTGGCTTATCGGGATAAAGTTCAGAACACTGCCCGCCTGCCCGTAGCAGAATATCGACTACATGGCATTCGATATCTAAAAGCCCAAGCTCGAAGACGGCAAACAACC
>JABAAW010000044.1 GCA_014238535.1 Alphaproteobacteria bacterium | reverse complement strand
TGATGGACGAACCTCTCTCCGCCCTCGATAAAAATCTGCGAGACCAAATGCAGATCGAAATACGAGAAATACACCAAAAACTAGGAATAACCGTCGTATATGTAACTCACGACCAATCCGAAGCAATGACAATGTCCTCGCGAATCGTCGTCTTCGACGACGGTATCGTGCAACAGGTCGCTCAACCATTCAAATTATACGAAAAACCACAAAGCGCTTTCGTCGCTCAATTCGTCGGCGAAAATAACTCGCTGAATGGCACCATTACACAGACAAATGAAAAAAATTGCCAAGTCGAACTAGAATCAGGTGAAAAAATCAATACACAAAACTCAGGAGGTAATAAAAACGGATGCGAAGTGCTCGTATCTCTACGACCAGAAAGAGTGCAAATCGCAACCAGCCAAAACGAACTGAAAAATTGTGAAAATCGTATCGAGGGAACCATAAAAGAAAAAATATTCCTAGGAGATCACATGCGAGTGCGATTCGAGGCTTGCAAAAAACAGGACTTCGTGGTAAACCTCCCAAATAGTGGAGAAAATGAAAATCTCGAGGAGTTCGTCGCAGGTAAAAAAGTCTGGCTCGGGTGGGGAGTAGGCGATTGTTGTGCGCTTAAACAAGAAAAGTAGACAAAAAATACAATAATGTAGACGAATCTCGTCAGACTCTACTCTCTAACGCATGAAAACCAGCAATCTAAACAGCAAATCAACTCACAAAAATAAACGCCAGCAAAACAAAAACGCCAAATAGGCACAAAACAAAAAAAACATAAAAAAAAATATAAAAAACCCTAATTAACTGATAACCTAACCAACAAACTGAAAATAGCCGAAAGGCATAAATATCGAGAAAACTCGCGAGAAACACATCTCAATAGAAAACTCGGTGCAAACCAATCTAGTGACTAATGGAGGAAATATCTATGTCGCGTAATACAATAATAGCCCTAGTCGTGGTAGCCATAGTGGCAATCGTAGGGGTGAATTATTTAACTAAAGATAAAGAAATGATGGCTCCTAAAGAAGCGAAAGAGGCTAACCTCGTAATCGTTTCTTGGGGCGGGGCTTATTCCGATAGCCAGCAAAACGCATATCATAAGCCATACATGGAAAAATATCCGCAGGTCAAAATCATCAATGACGATTCTTCTAACGAAGCCGTGCCTAAAATGCGCGCAATGAGCGAAGCAGGAAACGTCACTTGGGACCTTGTCGATGTCGTCGCCGCTGATGCAATTCGCGCTTGCGACGACGGACTCGCTGTCGAAGTCGACGTCAATAGCGTGCTCGCAAAAGCTCCAGATGGAACAAAAGCTAGCAAAGACTTCGGAGATTTGCTCGTTTCTCCTTGCTTCATTCCGCAAATCGTATACTCAACAACTTTCGGATATAGAACCGATTTGGTTTCCGAACCAATGACCAGCGTATGCGATGTCTTCGATCTACAAAAATTCCCAGGAAAAAGATCGCTCGAAAAAAGACCTATCAATAACCTCGAGTGGGCACTCCTTTGCGATGGCGTAGACGAGGATGATATTTACGACGTTCTAGGCGATAAAGAAGGAGTCGCAAGAGCTCTAGCCAAACTCGATACCATAAAATCCGAAATAATATGGTGGTCAAAAGGCGCAGAAACTCCGCAAAGGCTAGCCGATGGCGAAGTAGTAGTTGGGTCAACATACAACGGTAGACTCTTCTCTCTAATCGAAGAAAAAAAGCAACCCGTAGCAATGCTGTGGGATTGGCAAGTCTTCGATCTAGACGGATGGATCATTCCTAAAGGCGGAAAAAACGAGGAAGCCGTGTTGCACTATCTAAACTTTGCAACCGATACTCAAAGACTCGCAGACCAAGCAAAGTATATCTCTTACGGGCCTGCTAGAAAATCTTCCGCTCCGCTAGTCGGAAAACACGCAACTCTCGGTATCGATATGGCTCCTCATATGCCTACCGACCCGAGAAATGCCAAAAATGTACTGCTTTTTAATTTCGAGTTCTGGGCTGATAAGCGCGACGAAATCGACGAGCAGTTCCAATCTTGGCTCGCAAAATAAAAATACAAGCGCATAAATCATAATGCGTACGATTGCCTTGACCCTTGCCGCTAACGCGGTCGGGGGCAAGGCTTTCTTGTATTTAGACTCTTCTCTTTTTAAACTCTGAAAAAATATAATCAAATACTACAATCCAGCTCCCATAATAATCATAAACGAACGCTGGAAAGCTTACCATTTTCATAAAAATATAAATAAAAATGGCTACCGATTTTACCCCTCTCGTCGCTAATGGCGCACAACTGAAAGCCGCGTTGCGGAAAAACAAAGCGAAGCAGAAAAGAAAAGCTTTCCTACTCGTAGCTCCTCTATTAGCCTTCATACTCGTCGGATTCTGCTTGCCTATACTAGACATGCTAAGTAGGTCAGCAGAAAACCAATTGATCGTAAAAAATCTGCCTCGCACAATAAGCGCGCTTGGAGAATGGCAAGCATCTTCCGACAACCTGCCAGGCGAAAAGGCATTCATCGCTATTGCCGAAGACTTGCAAATAGCTCAAAAACTAAGCCGTGCAACGCAACTCGGGCAAAGAATCAACTATGAATTGTCAGGCACCGCTAGCTTGTTTAGAAAAAGCGGGCGCAAAATAGAAAATCTGATACCGCTTGCTAAAGAATCTTCTTATAAGGAAACGCTTCTCAACTTCGATCAAAAATGGGGAGAAGTAGAATTATGGCGCGTCATAAAGAGGTTGTCAAAGCCGATCATTCCAGACTACTACCTAGCCGCGCTAGATTTAAAACGCGACATGCAGAGTAATAGCATCGATTTGCTACCAAGCGATGAGCGCATATACTTGGGGCTCTTCGCTAGAACAATACTGATTAGTCTATCTATTACCTTGATGACGCTGTTGTTAGGTTTTCCTATCGCTTTGCTGATAGCAAGGCTACCCGCTCGGCAAGGTAACTTGCTACTCGTATTGGTCTTGCTTCCGTTCTGGACTTCTTTGCTCGTGCGAACAACCTCTTGGATCGTTCTGTTGCAACAACAGGGAGTCGTAAATGATATTCTCGTCGCCGTCGGCTTGATCGGCGACGACGCGCGGTTACGCATGATCTACAATACAACCGGCACCGTCATCGCAATGACGCATATACTCTTGCCTTTTATGGTCCTACCGCTCTATAGCGTCATGAAAACAATCTCACCTTCATACTTGCGCGCCGCCATTTCGCTCGGTGCGCATCCAATTTCCGCATTTTGGAAGGTCTACTTCCCTAACACCATACCAGGAATCGGCGCGGGAGCTATTATGGTCTTCGTTCTCGCAATCGGATACTACATAACACCAGAGTTGGTCGGCGGGAGAACAGGAGTCTTCATCAGCAATAGAATCGCATACCATATTTCTTCATCCCTAAATTGGGGACTCGCAGCTGCTCTGGGAGCTGCTTTGCTCGTCTTGGTCGTAACCATTTACTGGCTGTACGACAAAATAGTCGGAATCGACAACATAAAGCTAGGCTAAACGAACAGAATGGCTTTCTTCCCACCGCACCTAACCTTAGTAGAGCGTAGTTGGTACATCGCATTCAGAATTATTTGCGCATGCGTGCTGTTCTTCCTAATCTTCCCGATCTTCGTTATCGTGCCGCTATCGTTCAACGCTCTGCCATACTTCACATTCACTCCAGAAATGCTCGCTTTCAAAGCCGTCGGATACTCTACGCAGTGGTACAAAGAATTCTTCACCGACCCTAACTGGCAAGGTGCCGTTAAAAATTCCGTCATAATCGCACTCGCTTCAACTTCCATCGCCGTCGGATTAGGAACTCTCGCCGCGCTAGGCTTGTCGCGTAAAGACATGCCAGCTCGCTCGCTCATAATGGGATTGCTCATCTCTCCCATGATCGTACCGCTGATAATATCCGCTATCGGTATGTTCTTCTTCTACTCTAGGTTGGGTATGCAGGGAACTCACATCGCCGTAATACTCGCGCACGCCGCTTTAGGCACGCCATTCGTCGTGATTACCGTCACCGCTACACTAGTCGGATTCGACCTAACTATGTTGCGAGCCGCCGCAAGCCTAGGTGCTAATCCAACAATCGCTTTCTTCCGCATTACATTACCCATTATCTTGCCAGGGGTCATCTCCGGTGGGTTGTTCGCTTTCATTACTTCCTTCGACGAAGTCGTCGTCGTCCTTTTCGTAGGCTCATTCAAGCAACGAACAATCCCTTGGAAAATGTTCTCAGGAATTCGCGAGCACATTAGCCCGACAATCCTTGCCGTCGCGACATGCTTGATCATCGTATCAATTGCTCTACTAGTGTCGCTCGAAATTCTAAGGCGCCGCGGAGAAAAACTGCGCGGAGTAAAGCATTCCTGAAGTCGATTTTATTCATTTTAAACCCTCGCAAGAACAACAACGCGGTTGCTGTTCGTACCTCGTTTGTTGTTCGCAACTCCCCAACAATTAGAAGTCTTCGTAAAGTCCTGACGGTTAATAAAAGTCGTATCCTCACTAAAGGGAAGACCCGTCAAGCAGTGCCTTACCTCTTCCTCTAGTAAAATCGTACCATTGCGAACCTCGCCAACCTCAAACGCAACTCGACCGCCCAAGCGCACAACGCGCGCAAATTCTACAAATGTCTTGCGGATAAACTCGCGCCAAGCAACAAGCGAGGCGCAAACATCGAAGCTAATCGTGTTAGCCTTAATACCCATAAACCATAATCGCAACCAATTATCTTGCGCATAATCTACAGTGTTCAAAAATGGCGGCGAGGTCACAACCAAGTCTATGCTAGAATCCGCAACATACGATAGGGCGTAGGAACTACAAGTCCGTAGACTGATCGCGTCCTCAGCTTCTTGTCTATGCGGGATACCAGCGCGTAGCAAACTCTTCGACTTCTTTAAAATCAACGCCGCAAGGTCGCGTGGCGGCGGCGTTTGTGAGTTCTTCTCGTTTATCTTGCGTTGCGACGATAGCGATACCGCTTGGTTCGGGGGTAGCGTGCGCACCGAAAAAAAGCCCGACGAGTGACCACTAAGGCGATTGAGCGCTACCATGCGAATCCAATCGTCAACTGCATCATACTTATCCGTGCTACGACGCTTCCTAAACCATGCCTTCAGCGCAACCAGCCGCGCTAAAACATCGCGGTGAAAAAACACCTCTAGGCGAGAATCCTCTTGCGATACCTGCGTACGTAGCCTGCCATGTAGTGGCATCTCATCTAAACGCTCGGCTATCGCAGCAAGCGACGGTGGGAGCAGACGCGGGCGCAGTAATTGTTCGCACAACGGGTTCGTGTCGCTAGCCGCTACCTTGCGACCCATAATATACGCCTGTAGCGCAGTCGTGCCACGACCCATGAACGGATCGAGAACTCTATCGCCTAGTTTGCTGTAACGCTCGATAAAAAAACTAGGCAGCTGCGGTTTAAAGCAGGCGCGGTAGCTTATCTCGTGCAGGGGGTGACCTTGTCTTTGGCGCGAAGTCCAAAAAGAGCCAATCTCCGTTCTTACGCCAGTTCTTTTTTCAACTCTTAAATTAACTCTTGCATTAACTCTTGCATTAACTCTTGCACTAGCCATCGCTTGCACCAATTAGGTGGATATTAGGTAGATATAATCCAAACCAGCACTATTTTTGGCATAACTCTTGCTCTATTACAAGGCAAGAGAAGGAAATAAAAGCAAGCATAGTCAAACATGTCTTACTCAGACCTAACAATAGTGAACTCGCTAGCGCGTAGCATGCAGCACACCGCACGCAGAAACCGCGTGCTCGCTCAAAATATCGCTAATGTCGATACACCCAACTACAAAGCACAAGACCTCGTCGAGCAACAATTCCCCGCAACCTTGCGCAAAGCCTATAGTGCAGACTTGACGCGAACACATCGAGCGCATTTTCAATCATCCGCGTTCAAAACACTCGCGCCGATCATCGAAGTCAAAAATACCGACGAAAAAACAATCTCGGGTAATACCGTAAACCTCGAGCAAAACCTCGTCAAAATTAACGAAAACTCCGCACAGCACGAACGCGCTACAAGTCTATATCGAAAATACTTTAGCTTCATCAATATCGCTAGCGGACGAGCAGGAGCTAGAAGATAGTGGACCCTTTCAATGGTGCTCTGAACGCTTCCGCAGCAGGCATGCGAGCACAAGCGCTACGCTTGCGCGTAATAGCCGAAAACTTGGCTAACCAAGACAACTCCGCTATAACCCCAGAGCAAGACCCTTATAGAAGAAAAACCGTCCATTTCAAAAACGTGCTCGATCGAAAAATCGGCGCAGAACTCGTAACCGTCTCAAGAATCGATCGCGACCAAACTCCTTTCCCCTTACGCTACGAACCAAATCACCCAGGCGCAGACCAAAACGGATATGTCAAACACTCGAATGTCAATGGCTTGATCGAAATCGCCGACATGCGACAAGCAAATAGGTCATACCAAGCTCAACTAAACGTCTTTCGTCTGACAAAACAAATGCAAGCCAGAACTAACGAACTGCTACGCTGATAATACTCGCAATAAACAATCGCAAAATCATGAAAATAACACTACAATAGCAGGAGAATAAACATGCCAACACTGACATTAGCAATGCCTAACATCGACGCTAAAGCCGCATACAACAACGCGCTAAACGCCCAAGCGCAAGCACTCGGCGAACAAGCGCATCTACTAAAAAACTTACAGGCGCCAAACGATGCCAACGCAAGCGGCTTCGCAACAACCATAGCGCAGATATTCAACGACGGAATCAACGCTCAACAGCGCGCAGAAAATGCAGGGCTACAAGCAATACGCGGCGAAATCGACCAAACCGAACTAGTAACCGCCGTAACCGACGCAGAAGCAACTTTGAATACGATCATCGCCGTGCGTGATCGTGTACTGAGCGCATACCAAGAAATTAGCCGACTGCCAATATAGGCTGTAGTCTAACTATCGCAGTTAACTCTGCTCTTGTAGCCTCGTTATTCCGCTGCATCAGGCAGTAGCGGTAGCAGTGTTGCGGTGCGTGATTCAGAAGCACTCCGCCCATCTTTCTTCAACCTATCTTTAACGATAGGCTCGCCTGCTAGCGCATGCGATAGCCGACCTAAAGTCTCCTTCGGCACTACCTGCCATACGCAACGCTTAACGCGATCCCAATCCTCTAGCAATCCTCGCGCGTAACTCGAGTGCGTCTCTTTCACATGCATCGAGAGCAACTCGCGACAACGCGACTCCCAATAACCGCTCAAATGATAAACTTCAACATGCACATCGTTATAACGCGATAAAAAAGCCGACGAGCCCAAAAGCGCCGAATCCTCACTCGTAGAATCATATACATACGCTATGCCGCCCGTCATACCCGCCGCAAAGTTCGCTCCAACTCGACCCAAAACTAAAACCTCGCCTCCCGTCATATACTCGCAGCCGTTCGAGCCACAGCCCTCAACAACCGCAATCGCACCAGAGTTACGCACCGCAAATCGTTCGCCAGCGCAACCCGCGACAAACAACTTACCAGATGTCGCTCCATACAAAACCGTGTTACCAACAATCGCGTTCGACTCGCTTAAGCGAGCGCAGCCCGTAGGTGGACGTATAACGATAACAGCTCCGCTCAAACCCTTGCCAACATAGTCGTTCGCCTCTCCCTCAACAAGCAT
>JABAAW010000043.1 GCA_014238535.1 Alphaproteobacteria bacterium | reverse complement strand
GAGAAGGTGCTTTTAGGGGCAATGAAATATTGAAAACAGACCTCGCCAATAGTATTAGCGCGAGGTACTGGCGTTTTTCTGGCAAGCTCGATGAAAACAAAATACAGAATATAAACGAAGATTTGCTGATGAAAAAAGAGCAAACAATACATGCATCACTACAAAGTTTCTACGAAGGCTGCTACCTTCACTACTATGAACGGCTAGAGCACTTTGATAAGCGTGATAGCCGTTACTGCGCGAAACCCCTTACGACGAACGACGCGCGCTTCGACGACTACGCCTACCTAGCGCGTAGACGCGAGTGGGTGCTCGATACAGACTTCGATACAGACCTCGATACAGACAAGGACCTAGCAGGCGAGGATAGCGCATGAGCGTGAAGGTAGAAGTAGTCGAAGCTGAGCGTGATCAACAAGCGGGAATGCCACCACCGAATGAAGAGCAGAAACCCGCGTTGAAAGAGATACAATCTAGCTTTTGGGTAACGGCATCTGCCGGTAGCGGAAAGACTATGCTGCTGACGCAAAGGTTTCTCGCCCTACTACTTGCAGGCGCGGCTGCGGAAAGGATTCTGTGCCTAACATACACTCGAGCAGCAGCGGCAGAGATGTCTGCGCGTATTCTACAAGCCTTGAAAGAATGCACGGATGCAAAAAAAGCACGTGCGATCTACATTTCGTTTTTCGACAAGCAGCCCAGCGATGCAGAAATAAGCCGCGCGACGGCTCTTTACACGAACAGCCTCGATTGCCGTGGCGGTTTGCGCATAATGACCTTCCATGCCTTTTGTCAATCGGTGTTAGGGCAATTTCCATTGGAAAGTGGGATCTCGCCTAAATTTCGCCTAGTACAACAAGACCGTAGCGTGCAGCTGAAAGCAGAGCGTCCATTCGAGGCACCCAACAGCAAGACCGCACTCACGCAAGCAAAGTTAGACCACATCAACGCGTTTTTGAAAAACGATGCGAGTTTAGAACAGGCAGCGAGGATAGCCCAGCACTACCGAGTGTCTAGCGAAGTTGCGCGTGCGCGCGCAAAGGTTGCAGATTTTTTTCAAGTATCAAACGAAGACTTTACACCTAGCGGAAAAGAGACGGTGCTAGAAAACGCTAGCATGACAATAAAAGAGATAGTTAGCTTGCGTGACCGCTTGGTTGCTATGGATAATTTAAGAGCAAATGATGAGAAGCGTCTCAAAAAAATTCAAATTTTTCTCAGAATAGAACTTAATTCGCAGAATGAAAGCATCGTAGCACTCGAACCTTACTTAGATATTTTTTTGAAGCAAGACCGTACTTTAGGAAAAAACCCGCTATTTACAAAGGGCACGATAGCTCAGCTTGGTGAAGCTTGCGCAGCGAAGCTCGAACAAGAAGCCGAAAGGCTAGCGCGAGCATATAGTAAATACCGCTGCGAGCAACTCGCTTATCTAAATTTGGCTTTATACGATTTAGCGCAGATGCAAATTCTTGCACTGGAGGAAGACAGGAAACGCCATGCGCACCTTGATTTCGACGACCTTATCGATAAAACGAAAGCCTTGTTCGCCTCAGACTTGACGCCGTGGGTGCTGTATAAGCTAGACGCAACCTTTGACCATGTGCTGGTAGACGAGGCGCAGGACACAAATAACGCGCAGTGGAGCATTGTTGAAAAGTTGACCGAAGAAATTTTCTCAAACCAAGCCCTAGTACCGCATGGAGAGAGGACTGCGCGTTCCTTATTCGTTGTTGGGGACGAAAAACAATCGATATACAGTTTTCAAGGAGCAGACTTAGCGCGCTTCATCGAGGCGCGAGAAAAATTCCGAGAGCGTGCGAGCGAAGCTGGTTTACGATTTCGCGAACAAACCCTCTCGTACTCGTATCGTAGCCTTGCGCCTATACTAAAAGCGGTTGATAAAACCTTTGAATCGAGCGAGATGCGGCGAGCTTTACTAACGAGCGCACCGCAGGCTCCTGCTTTTGCGCCAGAAACGGGTCCTTTACGCCACGAAGCTCGCCGACTAGAGCAAGGCGGACAGGTATCGCTACACTACCTCGATTTACAAGGTAGTGAAGGGAGTGCGGAAGAAACAGAAACCGCAGAGACACTAGACACAGCGTCGAAAAACCAGTTATGGAACGAGCGCGTAGTAGATTTCGTACAGCAAAATATACTAGGAGCAAACGCAGCGCTGCTACCGAATGGCAATCGAGCAAAACCTGGCGATGTGATGATCTTGTTGCGCAAGCGAAAGAATATGCAGCACTTGATAGCGAAGTTTACAGAGAATGGCTTACCTTGCGAGGATATCGATAAATGCAAACTATCGTCTATGATAGAGGTAGAGGATGTTCTCGCTTGGGTGCGTTTTTTGGTGCAAGCGGAAGACGAGCTTAATCTCGCAGGTCTACTTAAATCTCCGTTTCTCAATGTTTCGGAAGAGTTACTGCAAGAAGTTTGCCTCGCCCGCTTGGAGGCAAATAGAAACCTACATACGCAGTTACGCTTAAGCGAGCACCCACAATTGCGCGAAAGTGCAGCATGGCTGGCTAGGTCGCAAGCCCTTACCCGTACGCTCTCACCATTTGAGACCTTACGCTATCTACTCGACAACCCAGTCCCGAGTGCTATTTCTGGCTACGCGGCGTTGATTAGCGCACATACCAGCGCTGCACGCGACCCGATAGAGAGTTTATGTGAAGCGGCGTTGGACTTCGAGCGGAATAACGATGGCATATCACTATCGCAATTTTTGCAACATATCGAAAGCCTTGACCTCGAGGTATCTCGAGAGAGTGCGACTCGAGCGCGTCGCAAGATACGTTTGTTGACGATTCACGGAGCGAAAGGTTTAGAATCGCCTATCGTCCTATTACCTCTTGGCGTTGAAAATAAAAGCGAGGTTACGGGGAATCTCAAAATCTATGATGCGGACTATAGCGAGGGCATATCTATTTACGCGCGAAAAGGCGACACGGCGGTGCTTGCCTCGCTAGACATTGGCAAGCGGTTAATGGAGCAAAGGGAGAAACAAAACCGCAGTGCAGAGGACGAGGAGAAACGGCTGCTATATGTCGCGATGACGCGTGCTCGCGATAGACTGGTTGTGCTTGCCCCGCGCCCGAAGCTTGACGAGTCTGGTAGGGCTAAGGCGGAAAACCCGTGGAGTACGATAATAAATAACATCGCTATTAGACAAGAATGGCGTAAGAGCACAGAAGATGGCGACCAGCACTATACGCTAACAGATAGCTCGATAGGGGCAACACCCGAGCCTCCAAAGACAGAACAGGCTTCTTCGAGTAAGGATACGGTTCCTAGTTATCCGTTATTTTTATTCACCTCGCCCCCGACGGAGACGCCGCGTATGAAGCCTCGCGCTGCCTCGCAGCTGCACGCGCATCCGAACGCCGATTTTGAGGATGCGTCTTTGCGGGAACAGCGCCCGCGGATACTAACTCCTCGCGAGCGCGGGACTTTGATACACGAGTTGATACAACGCATTGTGCAAAAAAGTCAGGCAAATGCGCGCGATTGGCTTAGAGTGGCACTAAAGCCCTATGCCTTTACGAGCGCGGTATGCGAGGCGACCATTCAAGAATGGTTTGAGAAATCGATGCGTCTGATAGATAGCTCTCCGTTTTTCACGCAAGAGTACACGACGCATTTCGAGAAGGATATAGTAGGCGTGTCCAACGGGGTTGAGATAATTGGCAGGATAGACTACCTGCAAGAGGAGAGGCTTGAGACAGCACAGGGTGTAGTCCGAGATGGGCAAAAGCCGAAGACTAACACAAAGACTAAAACGAGCACGAGCACGGGCACGATACTATTCGGAGACCTTAAGACCGACCTTATTGTGCCGCAGACCCTTCCGCCCGCGTATAGGGCGCAAATGGGAGCGTATTTCGCTTTGTTGAGAAAAATCTACCCGCAAGAGCAGGTTAAAGCCCACTTACTATGGTTTGAGAATGGCACGGTGCAGAATTTAGCAGAAAAAGATTTACCAGAACCCAACATCGCCTCTTGACGCGAGGCTAACTATCGGCGAGCATGACATGAGAATATAGTTAGTGATAAGATAATACTATGAAGGAAAGGACGATGGGAGTTATTCATGTATCGGACAAGGATTTTGTCAAGCAGGTTCTTGAATCGAGTAAGCCTGTGCTGGTTGATTTTTGGGCGGAGTGGTGTGCGCCCTGCAAGTCGATAGCCCCGATTTTGGAAGAGATTGCAGACGAGCGGCAAGAGGATTTAGTAGTAGCGAAGCTCAACATCGATGAGAATCCGAACATACCGCAGGAGTATAAGATTCGCGGTATACCGACGCTGTTGCTGTTTAAAAACGGCAAGCGCGTAGCGGTTAGTGTTGGAGCGCAGGCGAGGGATTCGCTTGAGTCTTGGTTGGAGGAAAACCTCTAGCGCGATTTTTTTTGCTACTAGACATTGAAGCGGAATAGCAGGACATCGTTTTCTGCGACGATGTAGTCTTTTCCCTCTTGGCGCACCTTTCCGACTTCGCGCGCTGCCTCGAAGCTTTTGTAGTTTAGCAGCGTTTTGTGATCTATGGTTTCAGCCCTGATGAATCCGCGCTGGAAGTCGCTATGAATTTTTCCGGCGGCATCGTATGCGGTTTGCCCGCGCTTTAGAGTCCAGGCGCGTACCTCCTGCTTACCGGCTGTGAAGAACGGTAGCAGATCGAGTAGTTCGAACAAGGTTTTTGCGGCGCACTCGAGTCCGCTCGGCTGATCTGGGTCTGCTAACAGGCTTGCCCGCTCTTCGCGCGTCAGACCGACTAACTCTGCTTCCACGATAGCGGATAAACGAATGAGTTTTGCGCCTTCTTTGGCTGCTTTTTTCTCCATTGCTTGCACGAACGCGACCTCGCTCTCGCCGCCTTCGCCGATGTTGCATACGTACAGCATCGGCTTGGCGCTTAGTAATCCCAAGTTTTTGAAGAAATCGTAGTCTTCTTCGTCTATCGCGCCTTTTGTGATCAGGCTTCGCGCGCTTCTACCTTCGTTCAAAGTAGCGTTCACTAGTTCTAGCAAGGCTTGTTCGCGTTTCAAGCTGCGCGATGTAGCGCCGCGAGCGCGTTTGGCTTGGCTTGCGAGCAGCGGCTCGAGGCGAGATATATCTGCGAGCAGCAATTCGGTTTCTAAAATTTCTGCATCGCGTAGCGCGTCTGCTTGCTGCTCGACATGCAGAACTTTTGCTGATGCGAAGCAGCGCACCAAGTGTAATATCGCATCGACCTCGCGTATGTGTGCGAGGAACTTATTCCCTAGCCCTTCGCCTTTAGATGCACCTTTGACAAGACCCGCGATATCTACTATTTCGATGAAGTTTGGTATAGCCTTATCGGGTTCGATACATTCCACTAGACTATCGAAAGCTAGGCTAGGAACGGCGATACGCCCGCGGTTAGGCTCGATCGTGCAAAACGGATAGTTTTGCACATTTGCGATCTCGGCTGCTAGTAGAGCGTTAAATAAGGTCGACTTCCCCACATTAGGTAGCCCGACGATGCCGCAGGAAAATCCCATTATTTATACTAGCGTTATAGAAAATTTGTACTAAAGATTACAGACGAGGCAGCCTGTTCGTTGCTACATTGGTAGCGAAGTTAGCTACGAATTCTTCTAGCCCATTTTGCCGCTCGCGTTTATAGCGCTCGGCTTGTAGGATTGAACGCAAGGATGAGAATGCTGCCTCTAAGTCGTCGTTGACTATAACATAGTCGTATTCTTTATAGTGCGCTATCTCTTCTGCGGCACGAGCTAGACGCAACTCCAAAGCGGATTTGTCTTCCCTGCGCCTGGCGATCAGGCGTTGCTCTAGGATGGCACGCGAGGGAGGTAGCAAGAATACGCGCACGACTAGGTTTTCTTCCAGCTGGTTGGTTATCTGCTTTGCGCCTTGCCAATCTACGTCGAATAGCACATCGCTGCCTTGCGCTAGAGCAGTTTGTATTGGCGCGTGCGGGGTTGCGTATAGGTTGCCAAAGACTTCTGCCCACTCTAGGAACTCGCCGCGTTGCTTGCGCTCGTGGAATTCTTTCTTGTCGATGAAGTGGTAATCCTTGCCATCGACTTCGCCTTCGTGCTGCGGACGAGTGGTATAGGAAACCGACATGGACAAGGAAGGGATTTGCTCTTTGTTGCGAGTTTGTTCGCTTGCTAGAAGTTTGCGTGCGAGTGTCGTCTTGCCAGTACCTGAGGAGGAGGACAAGATAAACAGAAAACCATGGCGAGAAATTTTCTTAATCACAAACAAAAATTTTTAAGCTTTTCACATATCTCACAAATGGTAACAACATCACTTTTAGGGTTTTGCAATCTAATTAATTTATCTAATTCTTTTTTTTTTCTATTATTTTTATCCTTATAGTAAGGTCCGTCGCAAATGGCAAAAAATATATTACCCTCGTCGGCTCCTCCTTTTTGATAATACTCTAATGCTATTTTAATATCTTTATATTGGTTATCTTGCGCCCCACCACATCCTCTTGTATACTTATGGGAAGCAAAAAATTTGTAACCTACTGTTTCCCATGAAAAATCTAAAGATTTAGTTAAAGAAAAATTTTTTGGTAGCTTTTCTTTTTTAACTATTGCTCCATGTCCATCAATGTAGCAAGCATCTTTTCCGCTTACAGGCAATAGTTTAAAATTTTCAACCATTGGCAATGTTTTAATGTATCCGCTGGCGATTTTTTGATGGAAGCCTTGTGTTATGGGTAGGATAGCGAAGCGGGCTGCGAACATTTCGTCATTTCTGATTTTTTCTTTAATTACACTAATATCATAATCATAATTTTGAGCGAACGTGTGTATTTTTTTGATTAAATGTTTATTATTATTACTTAATGCTGATCTTACAGAATTTCTGTTTATAATTTTTTGTTCAGCTTCAAGTTTTTCATAATCTGGCGGTGTGGTAGAATTTTTCATTGTGATTTTTTGTTAAACAGCCTCTATAATATGCTTCGCTTGTCGCCAATCAAGCCTTCTACGATACCTGCCATCGGCGCGCAGACCTCGATAGGCGGTTAAAAAAACATCATGCGTTTTCCTACGAAAATTATCAAGAATAGAGTTAGCTTTATTAAGAAAATTCTGCGTAATTTCATGCTCGATATTAATAATCGTGATCGCTCGGCTAGAAACACCAATATCATAACCCCTAACCTCTTCGGCACGGCAAAAACGAATAGATGCTTCTTTCGTGTTGTCTAGAGCAAACAAGCCTAAGTTTCCATTCGGGTCGTTGAACCTGATAGTTTTTTTTGCAGTCGCGCAAACCGCGATAGTCTGCAGGTCGCCATAACGCCCCAAGTACTGCTTATCACGATAGATACGTATATTACCGCGGTTTGTAGGGGCGAACAAGCCCAAGCCGACGGGATGCTTGGTATCGCAAAACAGGCTATCGGTCAATGATATAAAGGCTTCGCAACGGCGATAGAATAGGGGAACGCGCGCAAACGAGCGGATGAAAGATTCTGGTATCAATGCGGCTACATAGGGGCAGTTAACCAAGCATAGCTCGAGTGCTTGCTTGTATAGATCGTCGTGCGCGCAATCGTGCGGGAAGGGCAAGGCGCGCATAGTAGCGGAATTACGCGCAAGCCACGGCGGGTTTGTCACGCAGACGTCGAAGCCCTCAGGGAAGTTTAGCAAGGTGTCGCGCTTTTTAATAGAACGCGCTGCGGGGGTAATATCATAAGCCTCTATGCTTCTGCTCAATAGACCGACGCTTTTCAACTTATGCAATAGATCGCCCTGCCCGGCAAAAGGCTCGAGCAAGGTTGCCTTTTTCAAGTTAGCTCGTTGCGCCCAAAGTTTAAAAGACGGCAAGGCAAAGGGGTTAGCCTCTCCAGCTGTGAAATAGCAACCATTAGCCCTTTTTTCAAGCTCTCTTTTCAGCTCTCTTTTCAGCTCTTTTTTCTGCATTTTTTTCTACATTTTTTTCTGCATTTTTTTGTTCTTCTTCTTGCATGCAACCTAACCTATTGGCATGTGGCTTTCTACTCGTATTTTGTTCGCATTTTGTTCTCGTCTTGTCAAGCTTTTGTCAAACTTTTGCTAAACTTTTATCATAGAAATTTGTAGAGCATAGTATAGGAACAAGCAAACAATGCACTTGGAATCACACGCCCCTTTGAATTTTAGCGGCGAAGAAACCGTCGATCCCACCCATATCGCTTGCAAAGAAAGGCAGAGTGCGTAGGAAGCCGTCGGCGGTTATGAAGTTCTTGTGCCCGAAGACATCGTTATTGGTGAAGGCTACGATGCTGGCACCATCGAGTTTCTGCAAGCAAGCCTCGATGACTGCTTCGCCCTCCTCGCGCTGCAACGAGCAACAAGAATATACTAGCAAACCGCCGCGTGCGACCGATCGCCAGGCGGCGAGCAATAATCGGCATTGCAGATGATGTAGACGCTCTACCTCTTGCGGAGTCTTTAAATGCAGAATATCTGGATGGCGGCGTATAGTTCCAGTGCCTGAGCAAGGCGCGTCGAGTAGCACACCAGCGTATTTGCTACCCTCGTCGAAGTCTTCGAGATCGGTTAGCAAGCATCGAGTTTTATCGGCTAAGCGCATGCGTTTAAGATTATCTTTTAGTATTTTCATACGCTCATCGGAATAATCGACGGCTGTTACGCGTGCGCCGCTAGCTACCAGCTGGCATGTTTTCCCACCCGGAGCGGCGCATAGATCGAGTATTTCTAAGCCATCGACATTTCCCAAAGCGCGCACGGGTAGAGCAGCAGCAGGGTCTTGCACCCACCAAGCACCGTCGTTGAAGCCTGGCAGTTCCTTCACTCGAGCCCCCTCCGAGAGCACGAGCGAATTACCGAAGACGACACGCGCCTGCAATTTTTTTTGCCACTCCTCGACCTCGCCCTCGCCCTCGCCCCCGCCCTTGACACTCACTGCAAGAAGCGGCGATAGGGTATGCTGTTCGGCGATTTTTTCGCAAACTTCGAGCCCATATTGAAGTAGCCAACTTTGCCACAGCCAATGCGGAGTAGACAAGCGCCAGCGCCGCGCAGGAGATGGCATGATAGAATCTTTGCGCCTAGCTAAGTTTCGCAACAGAGCATTGACTAGTGGACAGAATCGTCCTCCGGCGATTCGCTCTGCCATGGCAACAGAGTTTGAGACGACTGCATAGTCTTTTGTATTTAATAATAGTAATTGCGCGGCGCCTAGGCGCAAGAGGATTCGCAGGCGTGAGCTATCTGCTCCTGTCAGGGGTCGTGCTAACAGCGAGCTTATGACTTCGTCGAGAACGCCTAGATTTCGTAAAACGCTATTAGTTAGTAGATGTGCGAATGCACGGTCTCGATAATCCAGAGTCGCTAGCAGTTTATGTTCGCCAAGTGCTCGTTGCAGGGTATGTCGTTTAAGCAAGATACTACACAGACAAGAAAAAGCTGCATAACGCGCATCGGATGCTCGCGAGGAAGGAGCTCTGTTTGTTGTAG
>JABAAW010000042.1 GCA_014238535.1 Alphaproteobacteria bacterium | reverse complement strand
ATTGCGTATCGTCGTCTAGATTTTTTTCAGTAGCCTCTTTTTCTTCTACTGCCTCTGCTTCGGTTTCCTCTGCTTCGGTTTCTTCTGCTTCGGTTTCTTCTGCTTCTTCAGTTGATTTTTCGTCTTCTTTTTCTGTGTTTTCTGTCTCGTTTTTATCGTCATTTATTTGCTGAGCGACGATGACATCTGGATTTATGCCTTTGTTATGAATAAGTTCTCCACTAGGCGTATAGTAGTGTTGAACGGTAAGTTTTAGAGCTGCGCCGCGGCGGTTTTTTAGTGAGATAAGCGTCTGCACGGAGCCTTTACCAAAAGACTTCTGCCCCAAGAGTTTAGCGCGATGATGATCTTTTAGAGCGCCTGCGACGATTTCGGATGCGGATGCGGATGCGGCGTTTATCAGCACTACGATTGGCAACCCATTAGTAACGTCTTCTTTTGACGCTTGGTATCTTTGATATC
The DNA here is from genome assembly GCA_014238535.1 of Alphaproteobacteria bacterium. GTDB lineage: Bacteria > Pseudomonadota > Alphaproteobacteria > JABAAW01 > JABAAW01 > JABAAW01. The sequence continues at coordinate 9,042 of JABAAW010000042.1, read as the reverse complement.
TATTTCCGTTCCGCCCGCGCAAGGAGACTATTTCGCCGCTACTTAGGAATAGATCGCTTACGGCGACGGCTTGATCTAACAGCCCACCTGGATTATTTCGTAGGTCTAGGATGTATCCGATGATTGGTGAGGAGGCGTTATTTTGTAGATTTTTGATTTCCTTTGTTATGACTTCTGCGACGTTTTCTGCGAAGCTTGCGAGTCGAATATATCCGATGATTCCGCTTTTATCATTTCCCTCTAGGCGTGTTCTGACGACTCGAAGTTTTATGAGTTCTCGTTTGAGAGTTACATCGAAAGGTTTTTCTTTTCCGCGCTGAATGGTTAGAGTGACGGGTTTTCCGATGGGTCCTCTTAGAATGTCTACGGCCTTGCCGAGAGTCATTCCGCGCACGACTTTATCGTCGATTTTTATAATTAGGTCTCCACTTTTGATGTCTGCTTTAGAAGCGGGAGTATCGTCTAAAGGCGATATGACTTTAACGGCGCCTGTTTTTTCATCGAGAGTTACCTCGATTCCCAGTCCGCCGAACTCGCCTTGCGTGTTTACTTGCAAGTCTCGATAGCGGCGTGGATTTAGATATGCGGAATGAGGATCGAGACTAGAGACCATTCCCTCGATAGCGGCTTCGATCAGTTCTTCGTCTTTGACGTCTCGTACATAGTCTTTTCGCACGCGCTGGAAAACTTCGCCGAATGAATCGAGCAGTTCGTAAGTATCTGATGATTGAGGTTTTGAGGAAGCAGAGCCTGAGCTACCGTTCTGGCTTGCAATAACGGCGACGGCACCTAGGGCGATTATTGCGCCGAATAGGAATGCGGGCGTATTTTTAGCGATGATGAACGCGCAGCGTTTTATAAATAAGGCTGTTTTACGGAGCCTTCTGAACCAAGTTTTTAGAATAGAAGCCATATTGTTAGGTTTTGTACCTCGGTTTTGTATATTAGTTTTTGATTATTTTGCTAGCTTGTTGACTTTAGACGTTTTTACAATAGATATGCACTAGTAGTATTCCCCCTATTAGTGTTTCCTTTATTAGTATTTTTCTTGGATTAATTTATAGCGAGGCTTTTATTATCGCAACAGGAATGCGCGACTACGCGTTGTTTCTTTGATCCATAGTTTTGGATTTTTTGTTTTTCCCTTGTGTCGTATTTCGAAGTATATCTCTCCTTTATTTTTTCCCATCTGCCCTATGGGCTCTCCCGCCAAGACCCACTGCCCTAATGAAACGAAGAATTCGGCGAATTGCGAGATGACTGTATGGTAGCCTCCCTTATGCTCGATAATCAATAGTTTCCCTTGATCTAGGAAAGTATCTGCGAAAACGACTCTGCCGTCAAAAGGTGCGAGGACTTGCGCTTGCTCTTCAGCGGAGATTAGTATGCCTCTTGCGGTTTGCCCGAATCCGTCTGAAGCTCCGAATCGCTGTAGCCAGATTCCGCTTATCGGAGGGACGACTTGTCCTTGATTTTTTTTTGAGAAGTCAGCGAGTATTTTTCCTGATGCGTCTGCTATGCTTTTTCCTTTTTGCGGGAAGTCTCGAATGAGCCTTGGAGCGTTGAGAGGAAAAGCCAAGCTATCTTGCTCTAGACGCGCTAGCAATTCGCGTAGAGAATCTGCGTCCTGCACGAGACTTTTAGTGCGCCCCTTTAGAGTAGCTTGCTCGTTAGCTGTTAGCCTAGTTATTCGTTGCTTGCTTGCGGACAATCTAACTACACGGTTTCGGTACAGGGCGACATCTTCTAGTCGAGCGCTGAGTTGCTGTTTTTTGTTATCGATTTCGCGCTGCAAGGCTGAAATTCGCCGTAGTTCGCTTGCCATCAGCTGCGCTGTTCGTGCGTTATGAGATGCAAGCCATGCCATTATGATTTGCCCTCGATTAGCTGCGAGAGCGTCGTTAGGGTGTATGAAGAGCCCTGATTCTGGAATTTTTTGTAAAGCTAGCAATGCCTCTAGCGCGGAAGTGAGGCGATCGTACTGCTTTAGCATTTGCTCGCGTTCTTGCTGCTCGCGTTTTTGCAGGCGTGTTACATGCTTATCGAGTTTTTTAGTTAGTATCTCTAGCGACTTTACCTTTGCTGCTATCTCTATAGTTTCGACCCGAATGGCGTGGGCGCGAGGATTTTCAGTTATGGCCTTATTTTTTTGTTTTTCTGCTTCCTGCGCGAAAGTTGCTAGGCTAGTTGCGGCGACGAGGAAACATAGACTACTGAGCGCGATAAATTTACGCATTGTATTTTACCCCTCGCAACAAGGACTGCCCGGACATGATAGCAGGTATAGGCAGCCCCAATAGTTCGAGCGCGCTAGGAGCAATATCGCTGAGGCTACCTCTATTAGCCAGACATTTAATAGGAGCAAGCACGGATGAAGTAGCGCTGGTTAGGATTAGCCTGATTGGATTGCAAGTATGGGAAGTGTGTGGGGCGCCTGTATAGAGATCGCGCATGCACTCAGCGTTTCCGTGATCTGCAAAGAACATGAAGGCGGTATTTTTCAAAGCGCTTCCGAGATTGTTTATAGATAGCATTTGTGCCAAGCAGTTATCTAGCACCTCGATAGCTTCGATTGCGGCATTGAGTTTTCCAGTATGCCCGACCATATCGGCGTTTGCGTAGTTGACGATTATCACGCTATGCTCGCCCTCGCGCAATGCTTTGATCAGAGCGTGCGTAACCTCTTGAGCCGCCATGGCTGGACGCAAATCGTAGGTTGCGACTTTAGGCGAAGGTATTAGAAGGCGTTGCTCGCCTTTGAATGGTTCTTCGTGCCCGCCATTAACAAAGTATGTTACATGCGCGTATTTTTCGGTTTCTGCAAGGCGTAGTTGGTTTAGCCCAGCTTGTGAGATACACTCGCCGAGGGTTTGTTCGAGCGGCGGCGATGGAAATGCGACCTGAATTGCATTTGCAAAGACTGAGCCATAGTCTACCAGCGAGCCTATAACTTGCGGCGGGCGATAGGCTTTGCGATTGAAATTATCGAATTCGGGTAGAACTAGCGCCATAGCTAATTGTTTCATCCGCTCGCTACGGAAATTTCCGAAGAGGATTCCGTCTCCCTCGCGAATTCCATCGTGTTGTGGAAATAGTATTGGTGAAACGAATTCGTCGCTATAGCCTTGCGTGCCATAGAGTTTTTGCAAGGCATTTTCTGGTGAAGATTTTTTCTCTGCGTCGGCAATAGCGATAGCCCGCCATGCGCGTTCGGTGCGTTGCCAATTTTTGTCGCGATCCATCGCATAGTATCGCCCGATTATAGTTGCGAAGACTGGCTTTTTTAGACCTGCGTTTTCGATTCGTGCAAGGAATCTAGACAGCCCTTCACGCGAATAGCAGGTGGGGCTATCTCTGCCATCCAAGAAAGCGTGCAATCGTGTTTCGACACCTGCACGCGCGAAGAGTCGTAGCAATGCGAATAGATGATCTTCATGCCCGTGCACCCCGCCGTTAGATAGGATACCCATGATGTGCATGATTGGTTTGCGAGCACCTGTGCCTTGCTTATTATCAAGCTTGCTATGCTGTAGTTTGTTTTGCAGCATAGAATTGGCGAGGTTCACTAAGGCGTTATTTTTGAAGAAGTCTCCAGTGAACTCATTTGATGATTTTTGTGGAGCGATGGCAGCGTTGATGCGCTGTAGACTCTGCTCGACGATTCTTCCGGCGCCAATATGCAAATGCCCGACCTCTGAGTTTCCCATCTGCCCGTCTGGTAGCCCGACTGCGGACCCGCTAGTCGTAATGACGCTTTGCAAGCGCGAGCGGCAGAGTTTTTGCCAAGTAGGAGTTTTAGCTAGTGCGATTGCGTTTCCGCTTTTTTTTGCATCTGCGCTGTGCGCCGCCTCTCCCCAACCATCGAGTATGCATAGCACCAAACGTTTTAAGATAGGGTTATGCCAAGAAGCGCTAGAGGACATGTGGGGTATAATTTTTGCGTTGCGAGGTTTTTTATCAGCATATAGGAATTATGAGGTATGGTAATACTACGACATTATATTTGGCATCATATTGCTTGACTTAATTGCTATAAAGTCTTTTATAGTGCTATCTTGTATCTGTTCCTGATACTCGTGGCTGTTGCGTGGTATCGCTGTTTTTTAGTGCGCTAGTCGCCTAGGAGAGGCTATACTATGCTTATGGTTGTACTTTTGGCTGTGCTTTGTTGTGGCTACTTGTTGTGCGTTTTGGGGGTATGAGCTAGATTCTAGAAATAGTAATCTAGTATAAACTAGAAAATATAGAGGTATAGATGGCGCGTATTGCCGGCGTAAATATTCCTGTAGGGAAGCGTGTAGAGATAGCTTTGACGAGCATCTATGGTGTTGGACGTTTTTCTGCGAAGAGTTTATGCGAAAAGTGCAACATAGACCCTGCGATACGGGTTAAGGACTTGAGCGAGTCGTCGGTTTCGGACTTACGCAAGACTATTGAGCGTGAGCATAAGGTTGAGGGTGACCTTAGGCGAGATGTTTCTATGCAGATCAAGCGCTTGCTGGACTTGGGTTGTTATAGGGGTCTTCGTCATCGTAAGGGATTGCCTGTTAGGGGTCAGCGTACGCATACGAACGCGCGCACGCGCAAGGGCAAGGCGAAACCTGTTACGGGCAAGAAGAAGTAGAGAGTAAGGATTATCTATGGTTTTGAAGAAGAAGAAAGAGAAGCGAGGTCGTGTTACGGAAGGCATTGCACATATATATTCATCATTTAACAACACGATGGTTACGTTTACGGACAAGCAGGGTAATTCGATAGCGTGGTCTACGGCTGGAGTTGCGGGTTTTAAGGGAAGTAGGAAATCGACACCTTATGCTGCGCAGGTAGCGGCGGAGAATGCGGGCAAGAAGGCTTTGGACTTAGGTTTGAAGACGATAGAGGTTGCGATTAAGGGTCCTGGTTCTGGTCGAGAGACTGCGTTGCGTACATTACGAGCGGTTGGCTTTACGGTGACTGCGATTCGTGATGTTACGCCTATTGCGCATAACGGCTGTCGTCCTAGGAAGAAGAGACGCGTTTAGTATGCGTTAGACAATAACATTATAGTTAAATTTAAAGAGATTTTTTCATGACTACTAAGAGTACTAGTATTGAAGATAGTGACGACATTGCCTTTACGGCATTTGAGCGTAATTGGGATGACTTGATCAAACCACAAAGGATAGATGTTGACCCTGGTATTGATAAGCGTCGTTTTGCGACTCTTGTTGCGAAGCCGCTGGAGAGGGGTTTTGGCTTAACGCTTGGCAATGCGTTGCGTCGAGTATTGCTATCGTCGCTGCAAGGAGCTGCGGTTACCTGTGTTCAGATAGATGGTGTTTTGCATGAGTTTTCATCTATTACGGGAGTTCGCGAGGATGTGACGGATATTATTTTGAATATCAAATCGCTAGCTTTACACATGTCTTCTCCTAATGCGCACAAGATAAGACTTGTAGCGGACAAGGCTGGTCTTGTTACGGCGGGGATGATAGATGGAGGTGGTCATGTTGAGGTAATGAATCCTGATCTTCCTATCTGCACTTTGGATAAGGATGCTAAGTTTGTGATGGAGATGACGGTTGATCAGGGCAAGGGCTATGCGTCTGCGGAGCAGAATCGTAGTGAGCAGTTGCCGATAGGTGCTATACCTATTGATTCTATTTTCAGCCCTGTTCGTAGAGTATTTTACCGAGTTGAGAACACACGAGTTGGTCAGGACACGGACTACGACAAGCTGAGCCTTTCTGTTGAGACGAACGGCACGATAGCGCCTGAGAATGCTGTTGCGCTAGCGGCGAGGATACTAACGTCGCAGATGGAGAGTTTTATCACCTTTAAGGACCCGCAGGTTACGAAGGAGGAGAAGGTATTGGCGGAAGATACGCCATTTGATAACAGCAATCTATTCCGTAAGGTTGACGAGATGGAGTTATCGGTTCGTTCAGCGAACTGCCTAAAGAATGATGACATTCAGTATATAGGAGACCTTGTGCAAAAGTCTGAGAGCGATATGCTGAAGACTCCTAATTTTGGTAAGAAATCGCTTGATGAAATAAAGGCGATTCTTGGCGAGATGGGTCTTTCGCTAGGTATGAAGATATCGGACTGGCCGCCGGAGAATGTAGCGGAATTGGCGAAGAAGCTTGATGATCCGTACTGATAGTAAGAATTTTTCAGATTAAGGCTAGAGTTAACTTATGCGTCATAAGATCGGTAAGGCTAAGTTAGGCAGGACGACATCGCACCGCCGTGCGTTATTGTCTAATCTTTCGGTTGCGTTGTTTAAGCACGAGCAGATACGCACGACTATATCTAAGGCGAAGGCTTTGCGTCCTGTTGCGGAGAAGTTGATAACGCTTGGCAAGTCGCAAAAGTTACACGCGCGTAGGAATGCGCAAGGTTTTTTACAAGACGAGAAGATAACGAAGAAATTGTTTGATACGATCGGCAAGCGATTTGCGACAAGAGCTGGCGGTTATACACGGATTGTTCGTAGTAACCCCCGCCGAGGAGATGCTGTTGATATGGCGATAATTGAATTGCTAGATCGCGATGTTAAAGCTAAGGGAACGGATGCTGGTCCTACAAAAGAGGCAGCTGAGAAGCGTCGTAAGGAGGAAGCTTCGAAAGAACAGCAAGGTGAGTAGTTTTTTTACTCGCCGCATTTTTACCCGCTCATTCAAATAGACTTATAGACATAGATTAGACATAGTTTTCTGCTATAGCTCTGGTAGCCGAGGACGCTCGTCGCAAGCCAAGATGGCAAATAAGAGATGATCTTCCCACACGCCATTTATGTGCAAGTATGCGCGCGCTTCGCCTTCGTTGACGAATTTATTTTTTAGCAAGAGCCTTGAGCTTGGTCGATTATCAGGCATGCAACTTGCTTCGACCCTATTTAGACCTAGGCTTATAAAAGCGTAATCCAAAATTAATATTATGGCTTCCTGCATGTATCCCTTGCGTGCGTGCGGTTTTCCTATCCAATAACCTAGGTTTGCACTCATGTTTGCACCGTAGCGAATGTTGCTTAGCGTAATACCGCCTAGTAAAGTATCTGTTTGATTGCTGAAGATTAAGAATCCTCTTAGATGCCCGTCCTTCCAACCGCTCGTATGGTAATTACAGAACCTAGAAAAGCCTGCACGCGTTAGGACTTGGCTGTCCCACAAGGGCTCCCATGGTTGCAAGAAAGATTTGCTCTCGCGTCGCAAAGCCAACCAATTTTCACGATCGGCAATTGCTACTCGACGCAAGTAGACGAAAGGACCGCGCGGTTGAGGTGCCTGCTTAAATAGCAACTCAATGCGCCTGCCCGAAAGCGGTGATTTCAGATAGCGTTTCTTTTGCGAGCGGTCCCAGTACTGTAATTGCGCTACTTCCTTTAAATATTTGAGCGGCGATTTCGAGTAGTTTTTTCTTTTCGGTGCTATTTATTTTCTCGCGCGTTTCGTGCGGGTCGATTATTTTTCCGTATGCTAGCAATTGTGAAGCCCAATGCGCGGCGCGGCGCGGAGGTGATTCCAAGCCCATGACCAACGATGAGGACAATTGCGCCTTTGCTCTTTCTATATCTTGGTTTTGCAACTCGTCGACGCTTGATTGCAAGCACTGCTTTAGAGCCTCTTGCAATTCTTGCATTTTTGTACGATCGCTTGCGGTGTATATGGCTAACATTCCGGCATCCTGCCAAGCTTGATAAAAGCTGGAAATTGAATATGCCAAGCCTCTTTTTTCTCGTATTTCTTGGAATAGAGTAGAAGCCATGCCTTGCCCTAGCACTGCGCATAGTATTTGAGCGGCGTAATAGTCGTCGTGGTGTCGCGAGAATGCGGGAAAGCCGATGATGCTATGGCACTGTTCTATATCGCGTTCCTCGACGGATAACGAGCATGCGAATCGCGGAGTTTGATCTTTATTATTATCGTATGTAGTGTTTTCTACAGAATTGTTTGAGTGGCTAGTTTGTTTTTTCGGTAAGTTTGCAAGAGTTCGTTCGACGAAATCTAGCCCTTTATCGAAATCCCCGTTTCCAGAAAAGGATACGACCATGTTTTCGCCATAGTAGTGCTTTGCACGATGCTTCTCTAGATCATCACGGCAAGTATCGGCGATACTGCTACTATATCCCAAGATTGGACGCCCAATGAGTTGGCGTGGATAGACTTGAGCTTGGAAGGCGTCGAAGACATGATCGTCGGGTTGATCGAATGACTGAGCTATTTCTTGAGTGACGACATTTTGCTCCATTACCAGTTCTTCTTGCGGGAATTTTGCGTTGCAGACTATATCGCATAGAATGTCCAACCCGCGCTCTAAGTGCTCGCTTGGCATTCTGGCGTAGAAAGCGGTTTGCTCGCGAGAGGTGTATGCGTTTATCATCCCACCGCAAGCTTCTATATCGGCGGCTATTTGATAGGCGTTGCGAGCATTGGTTCCTTTAAAGAGCATGTGCTCGTAGAAATGCGCCAACCCTGCGCGATCATCTGGGTCTTGGCGCGAACCTGTTGCAACCCATATCCCGCATGTTAGAGAATCTACACTATCGACCCTATCGATGATTGCTTGTGCGCCACAGGAGAGTTTTTTCACTTGCGGTAATTTTTTTGAAATTTTTTTTTGCATAAGAGTTATCGTACAGTTCGTATATTTTGAATTTAGTAAAATGTATGCTTGCAAGAACATATATCATTTACATTGAACAATCTTATGAATTATGACAAATAGCGACCTAATACGCAACTTTGCATTGATAGCGCATATTGACCATGGCAAGTCGACGCTTGCGGATCGACTTATCGAGATAAGCGGTGCATTAGCGAAGAGAGATATGCGTGCGCAGTTACTTGATTCGATGGATATCGAGCGAGAGCGCGGAATTACGATAAAGACGCAAACGGTGCGTCTACCGATTATGTGGGAAGGTAGTAGTTATATTTTTAATATTATGGATACGCCTGGTCATGTAGATTTTTCGTATGAGGTTTCACGCGCGCTTGCTTCTTGCGAAGGAGCATTCCTTATAGTTGATTCGACGCAAGGGGTTGAGGCACAGACGCT
>JABAAW010000041.1 GCA_014238535.1 Alphaproteobacteria bacterium | reverse complement strand
TATAGTCAACCTTACCTCGCGTGCTCGACAACGCTTGAACCATACAGCGCATCGCTCCTTCGCCCGATGGCTGAACCATGTCAGCACCATCCGAAGTCGCCCCATAACCCGTAAGCTCAGCGTATATCTTAGCACCTCGCTTCTGCGCACGCTCCGCCTCCTCAAGCAATAGTATCGCCGCACCTCCCGCTATAACAAATCCATCACGGCTGCTATCAAACGCGCGCGAAGCAGATGTAGGCGTGTCGTTATACTTAGACGAAAGCGCTCCCATAGCATCAAACAGGCAACTCATCGACCAATGCACCTCCTCACAGCCGCCAGCAAATACAGCGTCCTGCTTGCCCCACTGAATCAATTCCGCAGCGTTACCTATGCAGTGCGCACTCGTCGAGCAAGCCGAACTTATCGTATAGTTAACTCCGCGGATACCAAAAGAAGTCGCCAAAGTCGCAGAACTAGTCGAAGACATCGTCCTAGGTACCATAAACGGTCCAATGCGCTTCGTGCTCTTGTGAGTCTCAAGGCTGCTAAATGACGAAAGCAAATTCGCCGTAGACGGACCGCCAGAACCACTGATAACGCCTATGCGATCATCAACTATCTCCTCCGACGATAAACCAGAATCCTCCAGCGCCGAACGCATCGCTATCGCTCCATAAGCAGCTCCATCTCCCATAAAACGACGCCATTTGCGCGCAACCAGAGAATCTATATCGATATCTATCGCTCCATGAATACAACTGCGAAAACCGCGCTCCGCATACTCAGGCGCATAAACTATGCCTGAACGACCCTCGCGCAACGACGAGATAACACTCGCACGGTCATTACCAATGCAACTAACAATACCTATCCCCGTAACTACAACTCTTCTCATAATGATGTTCCCATATTAAGATAATCTATCAAACAAATAATCCTACTCGTAATCCCTTCGCCGATAACGATACCTTGTCATCAACCCTCACAACCCCATCCGCAATACCCATAATCAAACGACCAGAAATAACCCGACGGATATGCAAGTCATAGACAACTCGCTCAGCACTAGGAAGAACCTGATCACGAAAACGAATACCATCAACTCCCAACGCTCGACCACGTCCCTTGTAGCCAAGCCACGCAAGGTAAAATCCTAGCATCTGCCATAACGCATCCAAACCTAAACAGCCAGGCATAACCGGATCACGGTGAAAGTGACAATCAAAAAACCATAAGCTAGAATCAATACTCATATCTGCAATCACTAATCCTCGACTAAAGTCACCGTCAGACTTCGATATGCGGCTGATACGGTCAAACATCAACATCGGCGGCTTCGGTAACTGCGCATTGCCAGCACCAAATAACTTACCCTCAGCGCACGATAGCAAATCCTCACGCTCAAAATTAAACCTATTCTGCGACGATAACGAATCGCCAGATTCATCAACTGCCTCAACCATTCGATAGTATACCCAAACTCAAGTCCTCTTCGTAAAAATCAATCTCTAGCATGTCCTCAGCGTCAAGCAAATCCGATAACTCCGAAACAATCGTATCAAGGCGCAAACGACCCTCTAAACTCAAACATACTCGCGTGAAAACATTCTCGCAATAGCCTATCAATCGTAAGTCATCGATAAACTTTAATGCGCGAGAGGAAAAAAACGCGCGCGGTAAGCCCTCGCGCAAACGCAAGCCCATCAATAAGCGTTCCATATATTGCTCACGCGCAGAAAGACGCCAGCGCTTCTCAATAACAGAATCCAGAGAACAAGCCTGCCTAAGCCAACGCTCAGGAGAACGAGTCTCAAGCGTCGAAAACATGTCTCCCGAAAGACGAAGGCGACCATGCGCACCAGGACCAACCCCTACATAATCGCCATAACGCCAATATACTAGGTTGTGGCGAGAACGCGCCATAGGAGTGCGGGCGTAACTAGAAATCTCGTAGCTAGCATAGCCATGCAGCGATAACTCTTCTTCGACTAATCGGTATATCTCAGACGAACGACGCGCCGAAGGCAACGATAACTCTCCCTTGCGAAAACGGCGGTAAAACTCAGTCGACTTCTCAAGCGTCAGTTGATAAACGCATAGATGCTCGCTTCCATAACTCAAAGCAGCGTTTAACTCGCGCTTCAATGCAGCATCGCTCTGCTGTGGAAGGCAGACTATCAAGTCAAACGAAAGGCGAGGAAATATTCCGCTAGCATGCTCCAACGCAATCCTCGCTTGCTTGGAATCGTGCAAACGACCCAAAAAACGCAAACTAGAATCGTCAAAGGACTGAACGCCTAACGAAATACGATTGACGCCAGCTGAACGCAAAAACGAAAAACGAGAACTCTCATAACTAGACGGATTCGCCTCAAGTGTTATCTCGCAATCGCTACAAAGCGAAAAATATCTAGCAGCTCCATCAATAATACGGCTTACCGAGCCAGCCGAAAGCAAAGACGGAGTACCACCACCAAAAAAAATCGAACGCACGACTCGATCAGCAAAAACCTCGCCATGACAGCGCAAACGCCACAAAATCGCTCTAACATACTCCTCCTCAGGAATACGTTGCCTGACATGCGAGTTAAAATCGCAATAGGGGCACTTGCGCTCGCAATAAGGAAAGTGAATATACAGCGATAGGTCTTCTACGCTCGCGAGAGTGCCCATAACAAGTCTAGCCAGCTGCAGAAAAACAGCGCGCGCATAACTTCCTAAATGCAACACCGCGATGACTGATACGCTCCTTCGCATCGATATTCATCTCAGCAAAGGTAACACGCTCGCCAGCTGCAACGAATATCGGGTCGTAACCAAAGCCATGCTCTCCACGCCCAGGAAAGACAACCTTGCCAACTACCTCCCCCTCAACAACGCATTGTGCTCCATCCGCTCGCACCAATGCGAGCGCACAGACAAAGCGTGCCGACGAGCCTGCTTCTTCTCCAAAGCCTTTCCCAAAGCCTTTCTGCTTTAGCTCTTTCTCAACACGCGCAATGGCATGTGAAAAATCCATGCCGCCACCTGAAGTTCGCGCCCAACGCGCAGAATGCAAACCAGGGCGACCATCCAACCCCGAAACCTCAAAACCCGAATCATCGCCTAAACTCGCCCAACCACTGCGCTCAAAGCCCGCGCGCGCCTTAAGCAAGGCGTTCGCTGCGTAACTCATGCCCGTCTCAGCTATCTCAGCTCGCGAAAAATCGCTCAACGAGCGAATCTCTTCTATATGCCCGCGCAACAAGACGCTTATCTCGCGCAGTTTACCCTCGTTGCTCGTAGATACAACTAAACGCGAGGCTCCTCCCGTCGCAAAAAACCAACTAGCTAGCAAATTCTCAAACTTCCCTTAATCACGCTTTATTTACTCGCTCGCCTCTTCAATCGCAGCTCGTTGTAAAGTCGTAATCCTGCTCGTAGCAACGCGTGCAAGCTCAAGCATCTCTTGCAAATAGTGCGCAGCAATCGGTTCGCGCTCCGCCGTCAACTGAACTTCTACTAACTCACCTTCTTCCGTCAACGCAAAGTTCGCATCGACGTCCGCATGCGAATCTTGTCTATAGGTCGGGTCAATCTGCAGCTTGCCCTTGCGCATTACGCACGAAACACCAGCAACAATCTTTAGTAATGGGTCCCTATCAATCGCACCAACCTTCAATAATCGGCGAAATGCAATGCCTAACGCAACGCAACCTCCGCTCAAAGACGCCGTGCGCGTTCCTCCGTCCGCATCTAAAACATCGCAATCTATTCTTATCTGTTGCCTTGCAAAGACTCCGCTATCAACAACAGCGCGTAGCGAGCGCCCAATCATGCGTTGAATCTCCAATGTCCTGCCAGACGAAAGCATGCGCGCACGCGCGCTGCGCGCTCGCGTAGCACGTGGCAGCATCGAATACTCAGCCGTTACCCAACCCTCACCAGAATCTCGCAAAAACTGCGGCACACCCTCCTCAACGCTAGCCGTACATAAAACTCGCGTGCGACCATAGCATACCAAGCAAGAGCCCTCAGCATGCAACGCTACATCAGGCGTGAATGAAAGCGGGCGCATATCTCCAACGCCCCTCGATCTAATGTCTTGCTTGCTTTTCTCTAGCATCATTCTCTGTACAACTCGAACCTTTGCGAGCAATAGGGGCAAATAACAAAGCCTTCCTCGTTTAGCACAAGGTACACCGCAGGATGACCACCATCATCGCTAGCTCCAGCGCAACATACGCGTCTATCTCGCGTGCGTTCTACTTCCTCCTTACCATCAAAACCCGGCATTATAATAATCACCTATTATTTCCTATTGCATAAATACCTCTACAATGTGCACTATCAAGCATAACCAGCGCAAGCGCATACAACAAAAAAGCTTCACAACTCATAGGATAAAAATACCATCGTGCGCAAAGTCAAGGCAGCTATCGCTATCGAAAACACTACAAAACGCTATAGCAACAAGGCGCAAGAAACAATTCTAGCCTTGGATAATGTCTCGTTGCATGTACCGCAAGGTGCTTTCATCGGCTTGTTGGGTCCAAACGGCGCAGGAAAATCAACCTTGATAAACATACTGGGCGGAATCTCATTAAAAACTAGTGGACGCGTCGCCATTTGGGATCGCGACATCGATATCGATCCGCGCAATGCGAGTGCAGCAATCGGAATCGTGCCGCAAGAAATATACATGGATAACTACTTCACTCCTCACGCGATGTTGGAGCTAACCGCAGGGCTGTACGGGTTAAAAAAATCCGAACGCTGGAACGACACTCTATTAGAGCAACTAGGCTTGGCAGACAAAAAACATGTCTATGCTCGGGCGCTATCCGGCGGCATGAAGCGACGGTTGATGGTCGCAAAAGCATTAGTGCACCGCCCTCCCGTGCTCGTACTCGACGAGCCAACCGCAGGAGTCGACCTAATCTTACGCAAGCATCTTTGGGAATTCGTCAAAGAAATGCACGCAAACGGTACTACTATACTGCTAACTACACACTATCTAGAGGAAGCAGAAGCATTGTGCGAAAAAATAGCCATTATAGATCAAGGGAAAATCGTCGCCTATGACAAAACATCTTCACTGCTAAAGCGCTTGGCTACAAAATCCTTAATCGTCTTACATCGCAAAAAAACAGAAAAAAACTACTCGCAAAATCTAATACTGCCCAAGCATACTCGGATAGTCGCAACAACAAAAAATAGCATCGAGCTATGCTACAATCCGCAAAAGGTAGCCATCGCGCAACTGCTAGATATCTTGCAGAAAAACCTAGATATAGTAGACATAACAACAAAAGAGCCCTCGCTAGAGGAAGTCTTTCTGCAAATAACACAAAAAGAGCTTAACTAAATCATGCCCAAAAAATGCATAGAACTCATGCATAAAAACCATGCATAAAACTCATGCCTAAAACAAAAAACAAACTAATAACTAAAAATAGCACGCAGCGCATAGGAATCGGCGGATACATGCGACGAAATTTCTTCGCCGGAATTATCGTGCTGATGCCATTCCTACTTACATTCCTATTCGTACGCTGGCTCGTATTGTTTATCGATAGTCGAATGGCTCCTTTGGTGCCAAGACGATTCTCGCAACTCGCGCTCGATACAATCGGTATCGACCCCGTGCGCGAAATACCAGGCGTCGGAATCATAATCTTCTTCCTAGCTACAATGGTAATCGGTATCTTCGCTCGCGGCATAATCGGCGCATGGATGCTACGACACTTCGAACGCATACTGCAGCACACTCCATTACTGCCAAAAATCTATTCAACCATAAAACAAATCTTCGCCACACTGTTACATCACGAAAAAAAAACCGCCTTTCAAAAAGCCGTGCTCGTGCAGTACCCGCGCAAAGGTAGCTGGACAATCGGATTCCTAACATCCGAAAATACCGAAGAAATATCAAAGCATACAAAGCAACCAAGCATGCGCGCCGTCTTCGTGCCAACAACACCAAACCCAACATCTGGATTCATTATCTTCTTCCCTAAAAAAGAAACCATCGATTTAAATATGAAGGTCGAAGACGCCGTAAAAATCGTCCTCTCTTTCGGAATCGTCCAGCCTACAGAGCTCGCAAGCGCTAAACAAAGCGCAACAAAAAAACGCGCTAACAAAAAATCAACGAAAGAACGCTAATACCGATACCTTAACTCGAATCTTGCCTAGCCTCGAATCTTGTTCAGCAATGCAATATGCGCCGCGCGTTCACTCTCACAAGCCATGATAACTCGATAGGGCTCGCGCGTGCTTGGCAACGAGCGAGTATCAAAGCCTGAACCTGAACGCGACGCCTTACCAAACTCTCGCCCACTAGAAAGCTCTATACCCTTTTGACGACCCCCGCACAGCTCTAGGTAAACCTTCGCAAGCAGGCGCGCGTCTAACAACGCTCCATGTTGCTTGCGCACAGACAAGTCTATGCCATAACGCCGACACAAAGCATCAAGGCTAACTCGCTCAGCACGATACTTCTCTTGCGCCAAAATTAAACTGTCGCATACATTGTCATAAGAAATGTTCGGGCGCGCACAAGCAGTCAACTCCGCGTTCAAAAAACCCAAGTCAAATGGCGCGTTGTGAATAACCAAAGGCGAATCTCCTAAAAATCGCAAAAAGTCGTCCGCAATACTCCTAAATACCGGCTTACCCTTAACAAAAGATTCATCAATACCGTGAATCTCGCGCGACGACTCAGGGATGTCACGCTCAGGGTCCAAATAACACTGATACTCCTTGCCCGTAGGAAGTCTATCGCGCAACTCAACACAACCTATCTCAAGTATCTTGTGACCATGCTCATGGCTCAAGCCCGTCGTCTCCGTGTCTAATACTATCTCGCGCATCTCAACAAGCCCGTCTACTACTAAGCCACCTTCGCCAAAAAACGTACAGCGATAACGCTCGCAAGGCAAAGAAAATATACAGCGATATCCATAAACCAGAATTGCCAAAAAACGCCGTCAAAGGGAGCGCGCAAAGCACAAAGCCAAGCGATGATATCAGCATCCCAAGCATAAAATCCCTCGTCAAAGTCAAGCCAAGAAAAACACCATCCCAAACATATCCCCATACTCCAACAAGAGGAATAAAAACCGCCCACCAGCGATACAAACTAGCGCGCGCGCGTAGCGATTCCAAATCCGTGAAACCCGCAATTAACAAATCGTAGGCAATCCCATAAATAATCACAAATAACAGTGCAAACAAAAAAGACCAAACAAACATCGCAACCACAACTCGCTCAACTACATAGGACGCCCTAGAACCCTTGCCATAACGAGCAAAATTCTCCCCAACCATCGCCTCGCCCGCAAGCGCAAAGCCATCAAGCGCAAACGCAGCAACATACAATAACTGTAATAAAATCGTATTTACCGAAAGCTCTACTACTCCTAAATCAGCCGATAAAATCCAAAATAACTGAAACGAAAGAAGCATAAAAAGCGTGCGCATAAAAATATGCGCATTGATCGATAAAAAACGCCTAATCTCAACAACCGCAAGTAAATCGCCCAATCGCAACGGCGAAACCAAGTCTCCAATACCAAGAGAACGACCAGAAAGCGTGCGCACAACAAAAATCAACGAAAGCACAAATCCCAATATCTCCGAAATAACCGTCGCCCACGCTATACCCTCAACTCCCAAGCCTAAGCCAAACGCCAATGCAGGACTCAATATAATGTTCGCCGTAATAACTAATGTCTGAATCAAAAGCAGCAAAGGGTTACGGTCAACTCCCAGAAACCAACCGTAAAGTGCATAAGTCGATAGCGCAAAAGGCGCTCCTAAAAAACGCACTCGTAAATAATCCAAAAATGGCGCCGCAAGAGACTTGTCATCAACATAAATCTCTAGGGCAAGCAGGTGCAGCAACGGCGAAAAAATAAGCATAACGATTCCCAATACAAAGCCCAATCCCGCTCCGCGCAACAACGATAGCCGCACACCTCGCGAATCCTTCATTCCTAGCGCTTGCGCCGTAACGCCCGTCGTTCCCATTCGTAAAAAACCAAATAACCAAAATACAAAATGCACAAACGCACTACCCAATCCAATCGCCGCTAAATACTCAACCTCAGGCATGCGACCCGCTACAGCCGTGTCGACAACTCCCAGTAGCGAAATCATCGCATGTCCCAAAATAATCGGTAAAGCACGACGGAAATTCTCGCGCAAATTCTCGCGGAGATATGGGTCCCTGATAAAATTCTTCATATACATTCGTTTCATAACTTCTCAACAGATTCAATATACGCAGGGTCAATCGAGTAAACTCCCTTGTCTGGAAAGGCTACCGTCAAGCTATCTTTAGCAGAACCGACTATGCGACCTTCGCCAAGTTGCGCATGCTTGCAGAGACCACCTACCCTAAAGCCAGCCAATTTCTTTTCCTTGTCCTTTTCCTTGTCCTTCGCAGGAATACCATCGTAGCCACTAGTCGCAGGCGCAAAAGAACGGCTGGCATTACGAGCATAGTCATAACCTCGATAGCCACTCGCATACATCGAACTATTGTTAGAAGAGTCGCACTCATCGATAGTGGATACTACTTCCTTCGGTATCTCGTTCAAAAAACGCGACGGAGTGCCAAATCTAACCTGTCCAAACATGCGCCGAGAGCGTGCATAGCCGATCATCACATACTTACGCGCACGCGTAAGCGCAACATACGCAAGGCGTCGCTCCTCCTCTAGCGCACCTTCACCGTTCTCATCCAAACTCCTCTGCATAGGAAACAAGCCGTCCTCCCAACCAGGCAGGAATACCGCGTCAAACTCTAGTCCCTTCGCAGCATGCATCGTCATTACAAATACGCTACCCTCATCGCTCGAATCCTCTCCATCGACTACTAATGCAACATGCTCAAGAAACTGCGATAGACTATCTACATCCTCCATCGCAGAAAATAATTCGCGGATGTTCGAAACTCGCGTAGTCTCATCGACCTTGCCCTGCCAATGACGCGCATAATCAAAGCGCTCGATGACGCTCTCCGCAAGGACTCGTAGCGGAACCCTTTCTATGTCCGAGCGAAAACCTGAAAATAAACCGCGCAACTCTTGCAACGAACTCGCCGCTCGACCCTTCAAAACGCCAGCTGCAACCGCTAAATCTATCGATTCTTGCAACGAGAGCGAGCGCGAACGCGCAAAGTAGCCAAGCTTTCGCAACGAAACAGAACCAATGCCTCGCGACGGCTTGTTCGCAACGCGCATAAACGCCAAATCATCCAACGGATAGGCAACCGATCTTAAGTAGCAAACTACATCCCTTATCTCCTCGCGCTCGTAAAACCTCGCGCCTCCTATTACGCGATACGGTATCGCGTGGTACAAAAACGCCTCCTCAAACGCTCGCATCTGCGCACCAGTACGCACCAAAATCGCAACCTGCCCATAGCTAACTTGATTACGCCGACGCAACGATTCTATCTCCTCAGAGACAAAGCGTGCCTCGCCATCGCCATCGTAAAAACCCCTTATCGAAATAAACTCTTGTGCTGATTCTTGTGCAACCCCTTGCAAGCCACCTAAAAGAACATCCTTGCCGTTAGGCGCATCCGCCGTCCACAGAGTCTTTCC
>JABAAW010000040.1 GCA_014238535.1 Alphaproteobacteria bacterium | reverse complement strand
TAGAAAAAAAAGAAAAGTCTTCAGGTAGTAGAAAAATTGTATTTTTTTTAGAGAAAAGGATTCTTTTTGCGGGGGGACTCGTCCCCCCACGCCCCCCTTTAAGTAGACTGACTAAAGTCTAAAGTTTATTAGAAGGTTTTTACTATCTTTCATAGAAAAAAAAGAAAAGTCTTCAGGCAGTAGAAAAATTGTATTTTTTTTAGAGAAGAGGATTCTTTTTGTGGGTGGTTTTAAACCGCCCCCCTTTAAGTAGACTAACTAAAGTCTAAAGTTTATTAGAAGGTTCTTTAAAGCAATCTCATCCATCACCCATCCACAAATCCACCATCAATTACAACGCCCGCTATAATACTAGTTCGCAAATTTACTGCACCATTCGTCGAATAAAAAGCTATTTTTTCCCATTCCTGTCTCGTAAGCAACCTCCTTATCCTCCTCCTCTCCTTATGAATAACAACCCCATAGCCACGCCTGTTAGGCAACTCAGCAAAACTCCCATACGCACGCATACCCCTAAAGCAAGTCGAAGGCAGATAGACATCACAACTAGAAAGCATCTTCTTGTTACGCGTCGAAGAAGGTGTACCCCCGTCCGAAAGCGAATAAATACTGATATACTCAGAACAATTTTTACTCTCCGCAATACCTAAACCCTCCCTATCTATCTTACTCCATACCTGAAATATAGCCGAAACCTCAACATCACGACCATCAGGATAACTGAAACTACCAGCTTTGAGCGGCGAACTATGCGCTAAACAGTAACCCCTAACCCGCTTGCCCGCCACCCCCTTGCCATCACTCGCAAAAAGCTGCGGTAAAATAAAACCAACCAAATCCGCAAAAACATAAGAGTGGTTGATAAACTGCAACGCTAAATGACCACGCAAACCAAATGGCGGGTTACCGATAACTACATACTTCCTATTACAACCACTCTTGCTACCCTCGCCATTCTCGCCATTCTCAATATTTACAGTAGGCGACCAAGTAAGGTAGTCACACTCGATAAGCTCAGTGTAGTTCCTATCAAGCGCAAGCGGCTCGATATCAATACCAACTCTCCTCGTGCGCGGCAGTAAATCAAAAAAACTGCCACAGCCCGCAGACGGCTCAATAAAGGTGTACTTCCGCAAATCAACACCAAGATCATTCGCAACTCGTCTGAAAATCGCATAACATTCCCTAGCTACTCGCGGGCGCGTGTAAAACTGGCACTTAGCTCGCTCGTCCTGCTCACGAACACTAACACATAGTTTACGGACCAACGCAGCGTCTATACCTAAATCCTTCGCTACGCTACTACCACCCAACAAGCGTGCAAAATCTCCCGCATAATGTCTAGGGACATGACCATTAGCAAACCAACGCCTAACCGTGTTCGGATGCAAACCAATAGCCCTCGCCACGACCCCTTGGTCAATGCCTGACAAAATCTCCGCTAAAACTTCAAGCGACACGCATATACACCATCACATAAATACAACCTACCAGCGTTTCGTAAGCTGTAGCTGCTCGCGTACCTCCCCAGAACCGAGTACCCTGACGCCCATCGATTCCATTATCGTGCGCGCGCGAGAGACTAACTGACCATTGCTCGCTAACTCACCCTTGCGCAAATACAGGTTGTCCTCTAGACCAACTCGAACATTCGCTCCGCACAGCAACGCCGCTCCAACATAAGGCAGCGATAAACGCGAAATCGCAAAGGCAGAATAAGTCCAACTAGATGGAATCTGGCGAGCTAAAGCAACTAGCATATCTAAATCCGCAGGCGCACCATACGGAATACCCATGCATAACTGCGCCAAAATAGGCGCGCTCAATAAACCCTCAACAGCAAGCTGCTTCGCTAGCACCAAGTGACCACTATCAAAAATCTCAACCTCAGGGCGAGTGCCACTAGCGCAGATGATGCTCGCCATCGAACGCAACTGCGATAGCGTGTTCGTCATAACATAGTTACTCTCAGCAAAGTTCATCGTACCACAATCAAGAGTGCAAATCTCAGGGCGCAACTCAACTATGTGCGCCGTGCGATCCTCCGCGCTCGCAAGGTCCGTGCGCTCAGAAAATGGCAGCGGAGAACTAGCTGGACCTAAATAAAGATCACCCCCCATTCCAGTCGTCAAGTTTAGAATAACATCCGTCTTGCTCGAACTAAGTCGCTCAACTAACTCGCGATAAAGCGAAAGCGAGCGAGACGCATCTCCTGTATCAGGATCGCGAACATGACAGTGAACTATCGCCGCACCCGCAGCATGCGCCTCCAAACAAGCAGACGCTATCGCCTCAGGCGAGCGCGGAACTAAACTGCTCTTCTTAGCCGTGGCACCAGAACCCGTAACAGCGCAAGTGATAAACGCCTCCCTTCGCATCATATAACTAACTCACAAAAATAAACGCTCAAAAATATACAGCTATACATTGCTTTTATAAAAACGATAGGATAATTTATGAACTCTAGTAAAGAAAAAATGTCGGTAAGCTCAATAGGTGACCCATGCAAGAAAAAGTTTCTTATTCAATCGAAAATCCGAAAATAGACCCAGCGCGAAAAAAATTGCCAGACGGATCGCCTGACGATAACGATAGAGCAGATATCGGACCAACTAAAATCGCTTTCCAAGAGTGGGAAGATGCAAATATAACACCACCAAATCTTGAAGAAATGCGAAAATATCGACTCGATAGAATTCGTGCCGAACTAAAAACTCGAGCAATTCCCGCTATCTTGCTGACAAACCCCATGAACATTCGATACGCAATAGACGCTCCAAGCTTGCAAATATGGACCATGCGAAACATGGCGCGCGCGTTGTTCATTCCCGTCGAAGGAAAAGTCATACTCTTCGATTACCAAAATACCGAATTCCTTACAGAACACCTGCATCTCGTAGACGAAGTGCGGACAATGATAGGATTCTACTTCTTCGCCGCCGGAAAACTATACGCCGAAAAAGCTAACGAATTCTCACAAGAAATAAAACAACTGCTACAAAAAGTCGACGAAAAAAATCTCAACCTCGCTATCGATAGAATGGAAATATGCGGAATCAACGCGCTGAAAAAATGCGGAATCAATATCAAACACGGGCAACTCGTAATGGAAATGGCTAGACTCGTCAAAGATAAAAACGAAATACAAGCAATGCACTGCGGCATGAAGTCTTGCCAAATCGCTATCAACACAATGCGAAAAGAAATGAAACCAGAAATATCAGAAAATGACATGTGGAGCATACTGCACGCAGAAAATATTCGCCGCGGCGGTGAGTGGATCGAAACAAGAACCATGGCATCAGGACCAAGAACTAATCCATGGTTCCACGAGTGCGGACATAGAATCATAAAAGAAGGCGATATCGTCGCTTTCGATACTGACCTCGTCGGACCTTACGGATACTGCATCGATATATCTAGGACATGGATCTGTGGCGAGCGAAAACCAACTCCAGAACAACGGAAACTATATCGAATCGCGTATGATCATATCCAAGAAAATATGGAAATGCTGAAGCCCGGCGTATCATTCTACGACCTAACATACAAAGGACATCAACTGCCGCAAGAATACCGAAAACTACAATATGTCGTGAAATACCACGGAGTAGGGCTGTGCGACGAATACCCCGCAATACTATACCCCGAAGAAATATCAGAAGGCGCATACTTCGACGACGCCGTTCTGCTAGAAGGCATGGCCCTAACCGTCGAAGCCTATGTCGGCGAAGTCGGCGGAAGAGAAGGCGTGAAACTAGAAGAACAAGTGCTCATTACCAAAAACGGATTCCAAATCTTCGGCGATTGTCCCTACGAAAAAGAAATGCTCGTATAAAAAATATACTATGATAGTAAAGTAGCGACTCGGTCGGCTAGGTTGTTGGCACAAAAGCCAAACTTCTCTAGCAAAGCAGCCATCGGCGCAGACGCTCCAAAGCCATCGATGCCGATAACATAAGTATCGCTACCAGTATACTTGCTCCAGCCAAACGGGCTAGCCATCTCAATCGCTACGCAACGACCACTACCTAGTATCGTTTCGCGGTAAGCAGGCGGTTGCTCGTCAAAAAGCTCCCAACAGACAAACGATACGACGCTAACCTCAATGCCCCTCTGCGAGAGAAGCGCAGCAACATCCAAGCATAGCGAAACCTCAGAGCCACTCGATAATAAACGCGCGCTAGACGATCCCGCATCGCGAACCATATACGCTCCGCGGCGCGATAGGTTGATAGAACCAGCTTCGCTAGTATCGCTAGTCGCTGGTCGCGAAATACGCTCGCGTACAACTCTCAACTTCTGGCGCGATAACGCTAAAACGCTCGGCGCCTGCAAGCCAAACGCAATACTCCAACACTCCGCTACCTCAACCGAATCGCAAGGGCGAAATACATAAAGACCAGGCATAGCACGAAGAGACGAAAGGTGCTCGATAGGTTGGTGCGTCGGACCATCCTCGCCAAGCGCTATCGAATCGTGAGTCATGACATGGATAACTCGCAATTCCATCAACGCACCTAGTCGTAGCGAAGGACGGCAGTAATCCGAAAAAACTAAAAAAGTTCCTCCATAAACCACAACTCCGCCATGCAACGAAATGCCGTTCATAATACCCGCCATCGCATGCTCGCGCACGCCATAGTGAATATAACCTCCCGTAAAGTCAGAACTCGTAATCGCCGACAAGCTAGATACCTTCGTGCCGTTAGAACCGCTCAAATCCGCAGAGCCTCCAACAAGCTCACCACTAAAACTCTCGCTCAATACTTCCAGCACTCGTTGGCTAGATTCGCGCGTCGCAAGCATAGTCGCTGGCGCAGATACCTTAGAGGGCGAACTAGAAGCTTCTGGGTCGATAAGCCACGAATCCTTCAGTGCCTGCAACGCCTCCTCCGCCCGTAGCGAAGCTCGTGCAAGGCTCGGCTTGCTGCTAGCTGAGCGCTCAGTAAAAGCAGCCTGCATACGCTGGTCTAATTGCGAAAATCGACGCTCCCAAGCCTTACGATCTTCTTGCGCGTGCAGCGCATCGCTACGCCAGCGCGATAATAAATCATCAGGTAATTCAAACGGCGCGTGCTCCCAATGCAAATGCTCGCGTAAATGCGCTATCTCTTCTTTGCCCGCAGGCGAACCATGCGAACTCGCCTTACCCGCCTTATGTAGCAAACCCTTGCCTATCTGCGTGCGACAACAGATCAAACTAGGATATTCCGATGCTAGCGCACGCTCATACGCTCCGCGAATCTCACTCTCAGCATGTCCATCGATCGACTCCGCTCGCCAGCCACTCGCGCGAAAGCGAGCGCATTGCTCCGTACTATCGCTCAAGTCTCGCGCTCCATCTATCGTTATCGAATTGTCGTCAAAAATTATGCATAAGCGCGATAATCTAAGGTGACCAGCCAATGCTATCGATTCCTGCGATATTCCCTCCATCAAGCAGCCATCGCCAGCTACAACCCAAGTTCGATGGTCAACTATATCATCGCCAAAACGAGCGTTCATAATACGCTCGCACAAAGCCATGCCAACGCCGTTCGCTATACCCTGTCCCAAGGGGCCCGTCGTCGTTTCTATTCCCGCCATCATGCCATACTCAGGGTGACCAGCCGCAGCAGAACCTAACTGGCGAAATGAACGCAACGACGATAGCGATACACCTGAAACTCCGCATAAAAAAAGAATCGAATACAGCAGCATCGAGCCATGTCCTGCCGAGAGAACAAAACGATCTCTATCAGCCCAATCTGGAAAATCAGGGTCAAAGCGCAAATAATCTCGAAAAAGTAAGCCAACGCTGTCCGCCATTCCTAGCGGCATGCCAGGGTGACCAGATTGCGCTCGTTCAATCGCGTCCGCAGACAATATACGAATCGCAGAGGATAGGTAGTCCGAATTCATAATAGCTTAGGCGGTATAGTCAAAGGGAGGAGGGGGCTAGCAAGGTAGATATACGATAATCTAAAGGGATAATTATAAGGTGATACTATTGGGTGAAAACCATTGAGGGTGCGGTAGCGTTCGTTCTTCAATGATAATAAAAAATCTTATTGCATAATTCGCAGATAAAAGCCAAAAAGATGTACGCTATGATGTACGCCATACAGCATGCACTAAACATATAAATCTCTGTCGTAACTACACGATATATGGACATCAACGCAAATAACGCGAAAAAGTCTCCTTTCATTAAACGCACTCTAGTGCAGACAATGCAAGCCATAATCGTAGTGCTGTGTCTAGCAAACGCTAGTAGTAGCGCGCAAGAAAGTCAAAACTACTCCGAAGATATAGAAAAAAAGCTACAGTTCTTACGAATCGGTACAGGCGCGCCAGACGAAACTCTATACCGTTTGGGAAGCGCGCTTACCGGCGCGATAAGCGCTCCGCCAGGCATAAAACCCGCATGCCGTCCAAAATACCCTTGCGGCGTGCCAGGGCTATTATTGGTAACTCAAAGTAGAGATGGACCATTCGAAAGCATCTCCGATATGACTAACGACACTCTAGAGTCCGCCATAATACCTGCCGAAATACTGCACGAAGTAACCGACAAAAATGCCGACATATATAGGATAGACACTAGCAAACTAACCATAATCGCGCGTCTAGCAACAGTGCAATTACATATCATCGTTCGCGCAAATAGCAGGTTTAGGCACATAACAGACTTGCAAGGAAGCACCATCGCAATAGGGCAAGCAGGCGCAAGCTACGCATTGCAACTACACCACGCTTGGCGGGTAGCCAGCAAGCGCGATGCAAAAGGAAATGCAAGCCTCGATAGCGCTATAACCATAAACTTGCCTCTACAAGAAGCATTCGATAAATTAATCGAAGAAAAAATAGACGCAATCGCTATAACCGCACAGGCTCCTTTGCCCATTCTACAGGCATTCGCACAACAAAACCCTATACGCTTGCTAGAAGTAAATGCAAAAACCAACGCGCAAAACAAAAACGGACAACAAAAACATTCCTCCGCTAACGAAAAATTGCTACATAAGGGAATCGCTAGACCAGCCTCGCTACCTCCTGAAATATACAACGGAGTCGATAAGCAAATAAATACCATCGAATTCGATCTGTGGTGGGTCGGCGCACAAAAACTTTCAAAACAAAGCGTATATCAAATCACACGCTCCCTATGGCACAGCTCAACTAAAAGCATGCTGCAACAAATCGTGCCAGAAGCAAAAATCGAAAAACCGCGCGCAATACACCTACTAAAAACAATGCTACCTCTACACCCAGGCGCTGCAAAGTGGTACCAAGAACAAGGTTTGCTCGCAAAAGAGTGAACCCTTGCTTATAAAAAAACTTTACGCTAATCTCGTAAAACTCGAACAAAAAATCATAAATATGCCTCAATGTGAGGCGAGCTAAAATATTCTCGTATAACTATAGGATAAAAAAATTAACGATGTCCAAAGCCGTCATGATTATAAACGGTGCTAATCTAAATCTTTTGGGCACTCGAGAGGTCGAAATATACGGGACAGCAAGTCTAAAACAAGTAGAAAACCTATGCCGAAAAAAAGCCGAAAGCATGCAATGGTCCATAGACTTTCGACAATCAAACGCAGAAGGTAGTTTGATAGACATGGTCCAAGAAGCGCAAAATAAATGCAACGCGCTTATCATAAACCCCGCAGCATACGCACACACCTCCATCGCACTAAGAGACGCATTACTTAACTGCTCAATTAGCAAAATCGAAGTACATATCTCAAACACAAACAAGCGTGAAAAATTTAGGCACAATAGCATTACCGCCGCAGCCGTCGACGGAGTCATAATAGGATGCGGTATAAACGGATATATACTCGCCCTAGAAGCAATCGCTCTAATGCAGAAAAACTCATAGTAATAAGCGACCTAACTAAACAAAAAAATTCTCCCAACGAGGCATAAGTAAAAGCATGGCAAAATTCTCTCCCGATAGCTCATATATCGAAGTGATCGCAAAAATACTAAAGGAATACGACTTGCGCGAAGTATCCATCGGGAATAAAAACTCGCGCATTACCATAAAGCGCGGCGAAAAAAATATTCATCACCAACAAACTCAACCTTTGCAAAGCATTCAAGCAAATCCAAATACACAAACCGCTCAACAAACCACAGCGCCTCAAAATACAGCACAGGCAGAGAAGGTTAGTGAAAACGCTGTCGTCGTAACAGCTCCCGTCGTCGGTACCGTATACCTCTCTCCTAAACCAAAAGCCCCGCCATTCGTGCAGGTCGGAACTAAAGTCAAAGAAGGGCAAACCGTACTCATCATCGAAGCAATGAAAATAATGAACCAAATACCCGCGCCATGTAGCGGAATCGTAAGTAAAGTCTCCGCCGAAAACGCTCAACCCGTAGAGTTCGGAGACACTCTGGTAACTATCGAGAAAACATAAAGCACTTAAGCATAAATCTTGCAGCATAAATAATGTTCAAAAAAATACTTATCGCAAATCGTAGCGAAATAGCTTTGCGGATACAACGTTCATGCCAAGAAATGGGAATCGCTACCGTCGCAGTCCACTCAACCGCCGACAACGAAGCAATGGCCGTCAGATTCGCAGACGAATCCGTGTGCATAGGACCCGCTCAATCCGCAGATAGCTATCTGAGTATGCGCGCTATCATCTCCGCCGCAAAAATAACCAACGCAGACGCTATACATCCAGGATACGGATTCCTCGCTGAAAATGCCGATTTCGCCGAAATGGTCGAAGCGCACGGCATAACCTTCATCGGACCAGAGCCAAAGCATATAAAAAATATGGGCGATAAAATAGCCGCTAAAAAAATCGCTCTGAAATTCGGCTTGCCCATCGTGCCAGGCTCAGGCGGCGCCGTCGAAAATATAAACGATGCTAAAAAAATCGCAGAAAAAATCGGATACCCAATTCTCATAAAAGCCGCAAAAGGCGGCGGCGGGCGCGGCATGAAAATCGTCAATGAAAAAAGTCAAATCGAAGACAACTTCTCCCTATGCCGACAAGAAGCTCTCGCCGCATTCGGAGACGACGAAGTCTATATCGAAAAATACCTACCATCACCCAGACACATCGAAGTGCAAGTCTGCGGAGACGGCAAAGGAAACGCTAAACACTTTTGGGAGAGAGATTGTTCAATACAAAGGCGACATCAAAAAGTCATCGAAGAAGCTCCTTCTCCCGTAATAAGCGAAAAACAGAGAATAGAGATTTGCGAGAAAGCAAAAGCCTGCTCCGAAAAAATAGCCTATCGCGGCGCCGGAACTTTCGAATTCCTATTCCAAGACGGAGAGTTCTACTTCATCGAAATGAATACTCGAATACAAGTCGAACATCCAGTATCAGAAACCATCTGCAAAATAGACCTCATCGCAGAACAAATACTCATCGCAGCAAACGAAAAACGAGAATGGAGCGATACTCCTAAAAAAATGGGGCACGCAATAGAACTACGCATAAACGCCGAACATCCAGAAACCTTCATGCCTTCGCCAGGAAAAATCGAAAACTACCACGCGCCAGGCGGACTGGGTGTAAGAGTCGATTCCGCAATATACAGAGGATATGTAATACCGCCATTCTACGATTCCATGATTGCTAAACTAATCGTAAGCGCTCCAAATCGCCAGTTGTGCATCGCTCGCGCAATGCGCGCGCTAAACGAATACGCTATCGAGGGCATAGACACAAACATCGAACTACATAAAAAAATACTCGCACAAGAAAAATTCAAAAACGGAAAATACGATATTCACTGGCTAGAAAATAGTCTGATGCAAGCACAACAAGGCTAAAAATATGCAAAAAATGCCGTAGCAAAAAAACTAAAAATAATCATAGCCCAAGGTAGCCATAAGGTGAAAACTCAACTGTGCCAAACAAAACTCAGCACAGAACTATTATGTAGGGCATATTCCATAGGAATATTCCCCATGGCAGATGCCAAAAATAGTGAAAAAATATTCTGGTGCAATCCAGAAATACGGACAATCTTGCCTCTAGATAACTTACGAATATCGAAACGAGACCTGCGCGCGATAAAAGCAGCCGAGTTCTTCATAACCATCGATAGCAACTTCCCCGCAACAATTCACGCATGCGCAAATAGAAACGATACGCATAAAAAATACAGCGAAAACATAAGCAAAAACGATGCTGATACTTGGATAAATGCCGAAATCGAACAAGCATACATAAAACTATACGAGAAAGGGCTCGCGCATTCCGTAGAAGTATATCAAAACGAAATTCTCGTCGGGGGGCTATACGGCGTCGCCATCGGTAGCGCATTCTTTGGCGAAAGCATGTTCTCAAAGGTGAGCAACGCAAGCAAAGCCGCATTGAAACATCTGGTCGAAAAAATGAAAGTAAACGGATACGAACTACTCGACGTGCAATTCCAAACCGAACACCTGCAACGATGCGGTGCCGTTTCTATCTCGCGGGAAAAGTATCTAGCGCTACTAGAAAAAGCCCTGCAGAAAAATTGCCAACTAAAATAGGCTACACGCTCTCAAGGGCAGGGCGAAGGATACCTCTCCTCAATCGCATCTAACCCTTGCAATACCTCCGCGCTCAAGGATACATCCGCGCTCGCTATGTTCATCGCTAACTGTTCCATCGTCGTCGCACCTATGAT
>JABAAW010000003.1 GCA_014238535.1 Alphaproteobacteria bacterium | reverse complement strand
TCGTCCCTGCCTCGCTCCATGGCTCGCCTGTTCCTGATGAACGGATGCGGTTCCATTGCCCGATTCGCGTTTCTTCTGCGTCCGCGAGTGTTAAAATTCCGTTTGATTTTTCTCCCTCGCGTAGTTTGTTGATGGCTTTTGCCGTTTCGCTAGCCTCGGCTAAGTGTTGCGGGGCTTGTTCTAAGTTTATCGTCAATCGTTGCGCTTTTTTCTCGTCTGGTTTTCTCTTCTTTCTGGCAACGAGTAGCAGTTCGCCCATGCCGGTGTCTGCCGAGAGCGAAGCGGTTTTGCCGGGCATGACGACGATGACAATGTCTTGGTAGTGCTCTTCAAGCATCTTGCGAACTTCTTTCCAAGATTTTTGAGCAGCAGTCGTCAAAGGCAGAACACTCGCCAAAACCCCGTCTGGCTTCAATTTTTTGTGCGCCAAGACAAGGAAAGCCGATCCCAAGCCTGCCTTCAAATTCGCAGGCGTGTCTTTGAGAATTTTTCTGATTCTCTTTTGCGCAGCAAGCCGTTCTTCGTCGTCCAAACCCTCTACATCGAAAAGTCTCTGCCCTCTCCTCGTGCGCGAATAGGGCGGGTTCATGATAATGAAGTCTTGACTTTGAGAAAGGATAGAAACCAGTTGCCCTTCCGATGTTTCTTTTCCTCGGCTTACTTGCACTGTGCTTGCGAATAAATCCGCCAAATTATCATCCTTGACCAACTCTAAAGACCCAGTGTTGTTGCTTCCTACCTTCGCCATAGCGATATTCGTTTTATCGTATGGAAGTACGCTTTCAACGCTAGCCAAACTAGCCGCCGTCAAATGAACGGCGATAGGGCTGATGTCGATTCCTGTGAGAACATGCGACATGAATCGATTGTGCAAGTCGCTGCCTATTCCTCCTTGTCGTTCGTACAAAGTGCGGATGCGTCTGTAGACGGCGCGTAGCAAGGTACCTGTACCACAGGCAGGATCAAGGATGCGTAACGCGCAAAGTTTTTCAGGTGAGCCCCAAAAATCTGTATCGTAGGACGAGGCAGGCAGGCAAAGCCCCGCCAGCAACTCTGCCGCCTCAGGGTTGGTGTAGAAGGCAGCTGCCGTTTTTCTATCTTTTGAGAGCTTTGGAAAAACCGAGGCGCTTACATCGACAAGCGTACTGATACGGTTTTTGCTGATTTCTTCTACGAGATTTATAATTCTCATAAAAATGTTTTTGAAAGAGGAAGGAAATTCCTCGTCTAAACAATCCTTGGCAGGTTCGAAGATAGAACGGTAGTTGATGTCTAACACCTTGTTCCACGCTTTCTGCAATTCTTTCTGACAAGTGGGAAAACTATCTTCCAGCACAGTGGAAGGCAACGGAACATCTTCATGCCTGCCGTCGCTGGCGATTTTTTCTTGGAAAACGAGGGCGTTCAGCCATACGCAAACAGCGACATTCAAGCCTTGCTCGTTGTCTTGCTGCCCCAGCCTCTTCCGTATCGCTTCCTTAGCCTTAGTAGAAAGGGTATTCGATAGACTTTCACCGAGTGCTTTGACTTCAGTAGATATTTCTTGCGCCAAATCTTCGAGGGTGCCTGCGACCGATGCGCTTTGCTCGATTATGTCCGCCAAGTCAGAAACCGTACCTTTAAGCCAACCTTTTTCAGGCCAACGCACAGGAGGCTGTTCTATATCTGCCTTTTTTCGATAAAGGCAGACATACTCAAATTCTTCACCTGCTTTAAGACTCTCAACAATTTCTGGTGGTAGCTTTTGCTTGAAAATGAGAGGTGCTTTTACAGCGATGGCGTTACAAATATGCTTGTTGCCTCCGTTGAAAGTTGAAACAAGTCCTAGCCTACCAGACGCATCTTTTTCAGGGTCCGCAGTTTTTTCAGCGAACTCCACCTCAACCGCAATGGGACACAAATCTGGTGCTTCGAGGAAAATATCGATACGAAGAGGAGGTCCTGCTCTCTCTTCAGCCCGTTCCACAATGCCCGAACATTCTCCTGCTACAACGGAGTGGTCCTCGTCCTGCCAAGCGGCACGCTGTGCTTTCAACACTTCTGCCAGTGCGTAGTTGAACGCCGATTCGTATGTTCTGCCTTGATTGCTTACAAAAGAGATAGTCAGAAACTCACAATGATCCGTTGATTTTCAATGACTCTGGTGTAAGAGCTTACCCTCGTCAAATAAAATACATAAGCTACTTCTTCCTTTTTATTCGTGGAAATGACGATATAGGCTCTGCGCCGCCTTCTCGCCTAGCCCATGCACTGCGCGTAAATCCTTAAGCGAGGCAGCCGCGACCGCACGAGTAGAACCAAAATGCTGTAGCAGTAGCCTTTTACGCACACCACCAATGTTGTCAATACTATCGAGTTGCGAAAACTTTTGTGCACGCGCACGACTCGCACGATGCGTGCCAATGGCAAAGCGATGCGCTTCGTCGCGCAAGCGGAGTAAAAAATAAAACAAGGCGTCGCGCATAGACAAGGAAACGAGTTCAGACAAGACGCCATTTTTCTTTCGCGTACTAGCTAGATATATCTTCTCTTCGCCCGCCTTCCTGCTCGCGCCCTTCGCGATTGCGAGAATCGGTAGCGGCGGCAGGTTTGGGTATGCGGAAAGTGCTTTTTGCGCGCACGAGATTTGTCCCAACCCACCATCCAAGATCAACAGGGAGGGTATCTGCCACTCCTCGCTACGAGCGAATCGCCGCGTCAGCGCTTCGTTCATCATCGCATAATCGTCGCCAAAGGAGGCTTCTCTACGAATCGAAAACTTACGATAACCACTTTTAACAAATCCCCGTTTATCTGCCGTTACCATAACCGCGTATGGGTGCGTCGCGCTGATATGACTATTGTCATAAACCTCTATGCGCTCTAGTGCTGTGGGTAGGGCGAGGAGTTTTGTGAGGGCTGAAAATGATTCGTCAAAGCGGCTGCGTTCGACTAGCCGTCGGCGTAAGGAGGCTTCGGCGTTGGCATAGACCAAAGGAAACAACGCCAGCCTACGCGGCGTTAGTATACGCACGCGGCGTTTGTAGAGGTCGCTCAACGAACTTGCGAGCCACGCGCTCTCGTGCGGATGCGGACTTGCATATATCACAGGTGGGGGGGGGTGGGTCGCGTAGAACTGCGCTATGAACGAAGCCATAATTTCGGCGGGCAGAACCGCGCCCTCGTGCCGTGGGAAGAAAGCACGGTTACCGCAATTACGAGAGTGGCGAAAGCAAAACATCTCGACGCAGCTCTCACCATCCTCTAAACAGAGCACCAGAACGTCTCCATCGGTTGTACTGCTTGGAAGCGAAACATCGCTACGCGTTTGTATCTTCGTCAAGGCTGCTAGACGGTCACGGAGTGCCGCTGCGCGCTCATACTCGTGCGCAGCACTCGCCTGCTCCATCTGAACTACCAGTTTCTCGCGCACCCCCTCAGCCTTGCCTTGCAGAAATGCTTTCGCCGAATCTACCAAATACCCATATGCCTGCTCGCTAACATAGCCGACGCAAGGGGCACAGCAGCGTTTGATATGGTATTGCAAACAAGGGCGCGTGCGGTGTGAAAAAATCGAATCAGAGCAGTTGCGAAGTAAAAATATTTTCTGCAACTCGACTACCGAATTGTTTACAGCTACTCCAGAGGCAAAGGGTCCAAAGTACGTTCCCTTTTTAACCTGCTTACCACGGTGTTTCAAAATCTGCGGGAAACGATGGTCGCCTCGTAGCAAAATCGATGGAAAACTTTTGTCGTCTCGCAACAGGATGTTGTAGCGTGGTTTCAGCGATTTTATCATCGAGGCTTCCATCAACAGAGCCTCCGTTTCCGTATTGGTAATGAGCAACTCAACGCTATGCGTAGACGCCAACATACGCTGCAAGCGATTCGCCAAGCGCGAGGGGCGCGTGTAAGCTTGCAGACGCTTTTTCAAATCGCGTGCCTTTCCGATGTAAAGAGCTTGTCCTTTCGCATCCAGCATGCGATAGCAACCAGCTTTATCTGGTGCGGTTTCCCTTACCGACTCGATGACCGCTACGGCTTGCGCGAACATACTCGCGCTAAACCGCGTTGTTACTACTTTCACGAAAAATATGGCTGTGCTTCGCGTCGTAGAGTTTAGAGGCTATGCTCCGCGCATCCGATTGCGCTTGCTTATCCAAGACGCGCCCGACGAAAATCAACGCCGTACGCGTAAGACCTGCCTGTTTAACTTGCGCGCGAATGTCGCACAGCACGCCGCGCAAGAATAGTTCGTCTTCCCAACCAACACGATAGGCTACGATAACTGGACAATCCTCACCATAGAGGGGTGATAGAGTTCGGCATACATAGGCCAAGTTATTGATCGATAGGTGAATAACAAGAGTAGCACCGCTTCGTCCTAGTTCTGCTAAACTTTCGCCAGATGGCATGGCAGAGGCACGCACACTCGTGCGCGTTAAGATAACAGTTTGGCTTAGTAGCGGTAGCGTTAGTTCTAGACCCAAGCGCGCGGCGGCAGCCGCGTATGCCGAAATGCCAGGCGTGATGCAAACTGATATATCCTGCGCGCGCAAGAGACTAATTTGCTCGGCAATCGCACCATACAACGAAGGATCACCTGAATGCAGGCGCACAACGCGCAAGCCCGCGCGCGCACGCGCTACCAGCAACTCTACTATCTGCGATAGCACCATCGTCGAGGTATCGTGCTTCTCCGCCCCACCTGCCAAAGCGACTACGCTATTCGGTATCAAAGAACCGGCATAGAGAAGCACTTGCGCCTCGCCCAGCAAGCGTGCGGCTTTCAGAGTCAAAAGATCGACATCGCCCGGACCAGCACCAACAAAATCTATCGGGAGCACTGATTGCGCTTGAACTGAAAGTCGTTCTTCTTTAGCCACAGTATCTAACCATTAGTCATTAATCATTGCTTCTGCCCTCAGCGAGACGGTAACCGCGCTGCGTATATAGACGCTCGCCATAGGGCGAGTGGTAGGTTTTCGTTTGTGAGTTTCCGACAATTACTATCGTATGCATGTCGACTACCTTGTGCTCAAAATCTGCAAGACTCGAAATCCAAACAGACTCCTCCGCTCGACCGACAAGCCGACCGCAAGCAATCGGTGTTGTAGGCAAGCGGTATTCGCGCAAAATATCGAGCGTGCGTGGCAGCAGGCTACGCCGTGTAGCACTCTGCGGGTTATACAAGGCGAGCACAAAATCACCGCGCGCAGCACTATCTACTCGTTCGAGAATTTTCTCACTTGCTGTCATGACATCGGATAGAGAGATAGCACAAAAATCGTCTGCCAGCGGGGCACCAACTCGCGCTGCAAGCGCGTGCATCGCCGAGATACCTGGCGCATGCAGAACCTCAATAGGCGGGCTTTTACCGTTTTCGTCTTCGTTGTTTTCTTCTCTGGTTTTCTCGTGCGCAAGAAGCTGCCACACCAAAGTAGATAAAGCGTAAACTCCAGCATCGCCAGACCCTAATAACACCGTCTTCTTACCAGTTCGAGCAAGCGCAATCGCCGCGCGACAACGCTCCTCCTCCGCACCAATCGGATAGCTGCAACGCTCAGCCTCTGCGCGTGCCTCGCCATACTCGAGCAACGAGAAGTAGCCTTCATAACCCACAAGCGCATCCGCCGTGCGTAAGGCGAGCGAAGCCTCAGCCGTGCGTTGCATCGCTCCACCAGGACCTAGTCCGACCAAAGTCAAACAGCCGTTACTCATCCCTGCAAGAGAAGACTCAACGAGAGGCTCGCTACTCATCGCAAGCGCACAGGTTGCTACCGCCGACTTTCGCTTCGTAAGTAGCAGCTGCGAGATGTTGCCATCGCTACTGCTCTTAGCAGTATTACTCGTATTTTTAATTGCAAGGCATAGCGCGGCTGCTTCCGCCACACTAGGAGTGCCAACAGCGCGCTCAACATCCGCAACTCCACGCAAACTGTGCTCTATAGACTTCGATTTCAAACAAGCGCTCGAGAAAAAGCGTAACGGCAAATCCCACATCTTAGCAAATTGCAACAGCCCGCACTCGTCGCGTTTCAAAGATATGCTCGCAACCCCACACAGAGACGCGCGTGTGATGCCAGCTTCTGCCAAGCAATCTTCAACCAGCGAGGCTATCGCCTGCGCGCTTACTCCACGCACGCAACCAATCCCGACAGCGACCTTGCGTGGAACAAGATGAATAGCCTCGTTAGTGCGTAAGTTGCAGCCGACCAGAACCCTGCGTGCTTGCTCGTCTTTGCCGTTACTCGCCAAATTATCTTCTTTGTTATCTTCTTTGCTATCGCCTTTGCCATTTTCCGCTGCAGCGTAAAACTCCTTGGGCGGAAAGCCAGCACAAGCAGCTCCATTAACCCTATACCTTCCACCACGCGCAAGAAACTTCAGCGTGCTCTCGACCTCTCCCGCGATAGACCAACCTTGCGGCACATCCTCTAGCGCAAAACCTAAGCGCTTATCGGTGCTCGAGCCACCGACCACGACAACCTCCTCGCCAATAGCCCGTAAGGCTTGCGCCAGACTATGTGCCAGCCTGCGACCGCCGTGATGCCAACCAAGTAAAGTAAGAAGGTGGAGAACATTATCTTCGCCCGACGCAGGCGGCAGACACAGCAGCGGGCTATCGCGATGTTTATGCGTAAAGGGAAGCGCACGAATGAGAATCGCACTCGAGCATAATCCAACAATCGCCTGACCTCGAATAAACGCCTTGCCGATAGCGTCTCTGGATAGCGATTCGCATGAAAAATCCCACTGCTGCTCATCGCCAGCGTAGTCATCTGCGCTAGCCTCGCTAGATTCCTTACGCGTACGCTGTTTTAGCGTTGCATAAAGAGCGCGCGCGCGCGTTTCTGCACTCGGAGCATAGAAAATAGTAACAGAACCAGTCTTCGCAAAGTTAATCCCCATTTGTCCCTATGCCTCTTATTTCTATACTAGTCGTTCTGATAATTATCGTGCGGATGTTGCGCGAGCCGGTACAAATATCATCGAAAAATACGGT
This sequence comes from Alphaproteobacteria bacterium, assembly GCA_014238535.1. Taxonomy (GTDB): domain Bacteria; phylum Pseudomonadota; class Alphaproteobacteria; order JABAAW01; family JABAAW01; genus JABAAW01. The sequence goes on along the minus strand of JABAAW010000003.1, from coordinate 60,197 downwards.
GCGCGAAAATCGAGCGACGAGGCTTCTAGTAAATCTGTAAGTAGTGCACTTCGTTGCTGCGGAAAAGTCGCATGCGATATGTAGTAGGCGCTTTGTATGCGCCCTTGTGTTTTTAACAATGCACAAATTTTTGCAAAATGCCTACCGACCTTCATAAAAACAGCACTCTCGCACGCGACAAGCGATTGCTCTAGCTGCGCACGCGGAGCGGAGGCAGGCAGGATAGAAAAGCGCTCCTCACCTTGCGCGAGCGCACTCTGCCAAAGCGCCGAGCCGCTCATCGGAGACGAAACCCCTGGCACAATTTCTATCGGAATCCCTCGCAAATACGGCAGTAGGTACAAGAAAGAACCGTAGAGTGTGGCGTCCCCCTCGCATAGATAAGCGACATCGCGCCCCGCTCGCACATGCGCGGTTATCGCACGCGCAGCAGCTTCATAGACCTTGCGCTCAGGAAAACAACGCGCGTCCAGCGACATGGCTAGCGGGAATTCGATATAGCTACCTCGTAGATGCGGAGCAGCAATGCTACGCGCAAGAGAACTAGAGTTAGGCGGTGCGGGATACGCCAATATCTTAACCCTTTGCAAAATATCGCGCGCGCGGAGCGTAATCAAGTCCGACGCACCAGGTCCTATGCCAACGCCGTACAGACGCGCCTCGCCTTGCGCTTCCTCTCGCCTTGCGCCTTGCTGCTCGCTATCTGCTGGCTTGGGTGTCGTCAACCTATTTACCATCGCCCCTTCAGGTAGCGTTGTAAACATATTGTAGGATGCGTCGCTGAGGGGAGAAAGCCTGACAAGAACCTAACGGCTCGAGGCGCTCGACGGCTATGCGCGTCAAACTACCGCCGTGCTTTTCATAGAACGCAAGTAGCGTTGCCTCACCCGCAAGCGTCACCGCGTTTGCGACTAACCGTCCTTCGCTAGCCAGTAGCGAGCGCAGTTGCTCTAGCAGAGGCGTCTGCAAACAGCCACCGAGAAAAATCGCTTGCGGAGCGCTACTATCCATTCCATTTTTTATCGCCCCCCCTATTTGCGTCTGTTTTTGCCCTAGCATAAAATTTTTCCTAAAGTCTTTTACAAAATCTTGCGCTTCAGCGTGCACGACTTGCAAACGGTCTGGCAAGCCAAAGAGCTCGCGGTTTTTTTTAATTAGAGCGACTCGACGCGCGTTATGCTCTAGCGCGCACGCCCTGCCGCCACCCAAGCACCATTCTATCGCAACGGACCCCGCACCCGCACCGACATCCCACAGCAGAGCGTCGCGTTCGATTACGAGAGCTGCTATGGTAAGCGCACGCACTTCGCGCTTGGTTATCTGCCCGTCGTGGTAAAAAGCGTCATCTGGTAAAGCCAGCTTTTGCCCGAATACCTTTTTTCCAAAAACTTTTTTGCTGAGCGCCTTTTTTCCAAATACATTTGCCGCCAAGAATTCTGTTGCCTTTCCTTTTACTGCTCGCACTACATCGGTAGACGGTGGCAATTCGAGTGCCGCAAGCGCAAGGGGCGAGCGAGCGAGCGCAACGCGTCCTTTAAAGTCTCGCGCTTTGAAAGATACCTTTCCCTCGTCGGCAGCACCGAGTTTACTCAAGATAGTCACCTCCGCCTCCCCCAAGCCTTCTTGGCACAGTAGCTGCGCGATGCGTGCGACATCACGCGTGCCTGCGAGCATCACGAGTAGACGCGCGCACGGCGTAAGATAGCGGCGTAATAAAGCGAAAGGACGCCCGTGCAGCGTAAGGTTAGTGCAAGAATCGTGCGCCCATCCCATGGCTGCCGCTGCCAAAGAAAAACTGCCACGCCATGGAACTACACGCATTGCCGCAAGTCCATAACGGCGCAGCAACACAGAACCAACGCCGTAGGAAAAAGGGTCACCTGTCGCAAGCACACAGACGCTTGGGTGTTTCGATGGGTCTTCTAGCGAATCTCTTAGGGCATCGAGATGTTCGAGGTTTTTAGCAAAAGGGCTAAGCCAAGCCTGCGCGCGAGCTTGCAGTTCTCTAGGCAGGCTTGCGATGTGACGGGGGGTGCCGATGATGTGACGCGCTTGCTCGCACAGCATTTGCGCGTCTGCAGTAATTGCATCGTAACCCTCCTCGCCGATACCGACAACGGAAAGCCAAACTTTGTTATCGCAATCGCGCTCGTTATGCTTGCCCTTCACGCTACCCTACCCATTGAGGTTGCGTCTGCCTCATCATCGAAGGTTGCGTTGAAAGCCGCCGCCGCGAGTGCGCTACCACCCAAGTGTCCGACTAAGGTTATATATGGTGGTGGCTTATGCGGTAAGTTAGACTCTACGCATTCGAGTAGCGCTTGCTTCGATTCGCTCGCCGAGACAAAGCCTACGGGGAAGGCAAACAGCGCGGCTGGTAGTTGCACGCTACGCTCGACATAGCAATGTTGTAGCAATCGCAGCAGCGCGGTTGGCGCAGAGCCGAAAAGGAATATCGTCTTAGCGACCTCCTCGCCTGCCTGCTGGCAGTAAAGGTCGATAGCAGCCATCGCGCGAGTGATGTTCTGCTCGCGTGCCTTGAGTTTCGCTGCGGGCGTGTGCGTGAAGCAACGCGCGTGCGGTGCGCGTGTCGCGATAGCGGCGCATAGCATCGCCGAATCGCAGAAAATTGGAATCTCGGCGAGCGGCAATCTATGTGGCGATTCATGGCGTAACTTTTGCACTTCCTCTACGAAATTATCTGAAGCTTTGATTGACGGCACAATATCTGGTTGCCCGCAAGCGTGCACCATCCGCCGCGCGAGCACTCTTAGCGAAGGTGATAGGCTAGCCAGCAGCGGACAAGCCCTATCGATACGCTCGAACGACAAGCGCGTTATAGCTAGCGGGTCTTGCGGGTATGGCGGGAGGATGGGTTTTTTCACGGGTAGAAACTTTGCCATGCTTTACTTGTAAGCAGGCACGAACTTTAGAGCAAGCATGCTGAAAATATAACGAGTAGATTTCCTATAAGCAGTAAATTAACTACGACAACGCTGCGCGAGCATTGTTGCGCGCCAATTCGACATAGTGCGCGTCTAGATCGCAGCCCTTAAAATGCCGCCCTTGCGCCAGCGCAGCAAGCGCGCTAGTACCAGAACCTAAAAATGGATCCACTACCAAATCGTCTGCATCGCTATGCCTCTCTACCAGTTCGCAAAACAGATCGAGCGGTTTTTGCGTTGGATGCACCTTGTTACCCTGATGACGCGGAATCGGATGCTCGTAGATGCCGTTATGGTACGAGCCGTAGAAAGTCGGGTTGCCACCCTTGACGCCAACGACCGCTACCTCGCGACTATTGGAGAGGTAGGTTGCACGCATATTCAAAGGAACGGGGTTGCTCTTTTGCCATACTATTAGACGCAACATTTTAAAACCTGCAGCTGTCATCGCACTCGCCAAGTCGGTCAACTTCCATAAGTCATACCAAACTATCGCGCTACCACCGCGGCGTAGAGCGCGATACATCTTCTCACTCAGTAAATTGAGGTCGATCTGCTGCTTGTCCCAGTCGCCAAATTCCATGCTAACGGCGAATCGCTTGACTCCATTTACCACCCCCTTAAAGCCAGTCTGCCTGCTTATCGTGTATGGCGGGTCCGTTAAGATTAGATCGACCGAACCCTTATCCAAGCCCTGCAAAAACACGGCAAAGTCTTCGCATTCGATAACGCAATCGCAAGCGGAGGTAGTTTTACCCACATTTTTTTCAGCGAGCGGTTTTTTCGGCTGCCGCCTCACGCTAGTTCTCTCCATTTCCTTACTCTTACTCTAGCCCTTCTTGAGCGTGCGCACTCCCATAGGGTGCGATGCGTGCGGGTATTGCGCGTGATGATGGTGATGGTTGGAGCTAGCCTCGCCCATGCCAATGCCCTCGACATGGTGATGGTGGCTTGCCTGCGCCGCACCATGCTCTGCCTCGAAGCCGACCACGAGCTCGCGGTACTTGCATAAGGCGCAGTTCATCATGGCACCATCGCCGCTTTCGATTTCACGCACGCGAGCCATAAAGGTATCGACGACGTCTGCTTGACAATCCAAGTAGCGAGCCTTGATAAACTCCACCTCGCGCCAGCGCTTAGTAGCCGCCTCGACTGCTGCATAAATTCGCTCGATCAAGATACCGCTAAACAAGAAATACGGAAACACAACAACGCGCCGAAAATCTAACCGCATAGCCAACTCTAAAGTAGGCGCGACAAGGGGAAAGGTAACACCTGAATACGCAGTTATCGCCCAACCGAAACCCAAAGACTCCCACAATAGGCGTGTGAGCTTAGCAACATCACTATTCGCATCAGGATCAGAAGAACCTCTACCGACAACGACCAGTAAAGTGTCATGGTAGTAAGATTGAGGCTTGTCATCGCCCACCGCATCCTGCACGCGTCGCGTAGCCGCGCAAAGCATGCGCGCATCCAAACCCAAGGGACGAGCGTAGCGAATCTCTACTCCATGCTCTAACTCGTAGTTTCGCAATAGCGCAGGTATGTCGTTTTTCGCATGCCCTGCCGCAAGGAGCATACCCGGTAGCGCGTCGATCTTCTTTATTCCGCGCGCGCATAAGCGAGACAAGGCTTCGCCTAAAGTCGGACGCGCAAACTCTAAAAATCCGTATTCGCAAGCCTTGTAGTTAAAAGGAACGTCGAGGAACGCAGCATTAAGAGCAGTAAACAGATTGCCAAACTCCGCAACCGCACTTGCCGACCTGCTACCATGTCCGCACAGCAACAATCCACGCGCAAAGTCATCATCCGATGCCGTGCTTGTAGCTCTAGCCTCTAGCGGCATCAGTCAATGCTTGCAGATTCCTTTTCAGCAACGGCAGAACTCTTATCCTGCAAACCACGCTGCAAGTCATATTGGCTTGCTGCTCGCTTCGAAATTCCTCGACGCACGACTCTGCCACTACAGCCCACAAGAAAGCCCAAAAAGAACACTACAATTACCAATAGCGACAAAGGCATTTCAAAGCCCAACGGCGTAATTAATAAATTCACACGCACCGAATTCGAGTTCAGCAACACAAAAAACATCACTAATAGAATTAGAAAAACAAAAAAAATACGTCTTATGATTCGCATCAGTAAACTCTATCTAGCGCGCACGATTAGAAGACACGAGATCTCTAGAAACCCCTAAAGCGCCATCGGCATCCGCATCGTTTAGACGCTTGTGCAATGCCCCGCTCAAACGGAACATCGGAACACGACACGGCGGTAAAGCAACCTGCGCTCCCGTGCGAGGGTTGCGCCCAATACGCTCTTTACGCGCGACGCTAAAGAATACTCCGAATCCACGCAACTCAACGCGCTCGCCATTCTCTAGGCACTCAATGATCGTAGAAAAAACACTGGCAACCAGATTATCTAAATCGCGCATAGGTAAGCGCGGGTGACGCTGGTGCAAAGCACGAATCAAATCCGAGCGCGTGGTCAATGCCTAATACCTTGTTGCTAAAACTCTGTGCCAAGATGGCTCGCTACCAACAATAAACAAAACTCCTCCAGTACGCAAGAAGACCATCTGCCTCGTCGTAAAAATTAAGCGCGCGCACTACGCAATAACTCGATGATTGGAGCAAAGTTATCTCCAATGCGCATCGGATACTGTGCCCGCAATCTGCGCGACCTAGCGTAAATAAGCGTAGGCACGGATAGCAATCTTGCTGCAAGCACCTTCGCGTAAGCCTCGCGAGCACCGCTATCACGACAAACAAGAAGCGACACACGCTGGGAACGCATCCAACGCGCCTCGTTGCGAACGCTTTGCGCTGAAAATTTAGGCATGGAGCAAAAATCTAGCGCGCGCGCGCGCCGAAGGCGCAGTTTCTGTAGACGCAACGAACTGATGACACCTACAGATGCAAAGGAGCGTATGAAAATTTTCCTCGCAGGCACACTCTTGGCAATCGCACGCACGCGCTTAGCTCCTAACGCCAAAACTACACGGCGTCTTTGCCTCGATGGCAGGCGTGCCAAGACTCGCTGCAAGTCATCGTTAGAACGCACCTCGTTGCGACGCTCGTCAAATGCGCGTGTAAAAGTTGGGTGAACTAGGCAAAATAGAGGTAGTGACAAAGCATCGGCAGCCCGACGCGCGTTGATGGAAATCTTTGTAGCAAAAGGATGCGTGCCGTCGATAATCGCAATCGTATCGTGTTCGACTAACCACCGCTGCAGCCCCTCGCTACCACCAAAACCACCGCTACGAAATTCTATGCGGGGGGAAGAACCGAGAGCAAGAGAAGGGGTAAGGGGAAGACGCGGCGTCCGCGTTATACCCGCTAACGAATAAACAACACGCACCACAAGAGAATGTTCTTCAGCAACACGCACGAGCTTATCAGTCCAACGGCGTGCCAACCCACTACCCCCAAGTATCAGTAGCGTACTCAAGATAACCTCGAGAGCAGTTTTGACGGCATCTCAACCCTTGAGATTGTTCTTTGCAGTCTTCTTGCTGTTATAGCCCTTGCTGGAATTTTTCTTGAGTGGCGGAGGGGCAAAAACTTCACCTTCCGCCGCATAGTGAAGCGCCTCGATGATCGACTTGAGACGATCGCCCAGCCGCTCGACATACTTTACAGCTGAGAGAAAATCTACAACCGAGGCAACCGATTCTGGCTTCTCCACCATTAGTAGCGAAAAATCTTTCAACAGAGAATCGTGCAATGCGTTGATATGGCGATCATTCTGCCAAACCTCTAGCGCAAGATTAGCATCCCAACTGCGGCAACAGATCACCACGCCCTCTAGCATTTTCGCCGCACTCACACGCAATTTTTCTATACTCGTAAAACGCTTGCGGTATGGAGAGTGTACCAACGCTCGCCCCTTGCCTGCGATGCTCGCACAATGATCGCCGATCGCTTCAAATGCGTCGCTTACCTTCATCGCAACGATGATAGTACGCAAATCACGCGCCATGGGCTGACGCATCGCTGCTACATTCACAGCCATATCCTGTACCCGCCTCTCTAAATCGTTTAGAGCATGCTCGCGTTGCGCGATACCTTCCATCAACTCTATATGAGAGACCTGCGAGCGATCACAAGCAAAAGCATCGACCGCCGCGTCTAGTTGCTGTGAAACTATCGAGCCCATGCGTAGTAGCATTTCGTTCAGGCGAGAAAGTTCCTCGTCAAACGTGCGATTGATATGGTGTGGGTCTTCTGACATTAAGATCTAGAGTGTGACAAACTACTTTAACCTATTCGTCCAGTTATGTAACGCTCGGTTTGTTTGCGTTTCGGATTCGTAAACACTTGCGTAGTTTCGCCCGATTCTATCACTCGTCCAAGATGAAAAAATACCGTGCGGTGCGATACCCGCGCAGCTTGTTGCATCGAATGCGTTACTATCAATATCGTATAGTTACGAGATAATTCTGCAATTAAATTTTCTATGCGCGCGGTTGCAATCGGATCTAAAGACGAGCATGGCTCGTCCATGAGTATCAGTTCAGGCTGTAGAGCGATCGCCCGCGCGATACACAATCGTTGCTGCTGCCCGCCAGAAAGGCTATAGGCGGGATCGTTCAGACGCTCCGATACTTCACGCGCTAGCCCCGCGCGTGCGAGACTCCTACGCACTATCGCATCCATCTCATCTTTCGTGTCTGCCAAGCCGTGGATGCGAACGCCATAGGCTACATTTTCGTAGATAGATTTGGGAAAAGGGTTAGGTTTCTGAAAAACCATACCGATACGAGCTCGTAGCGCGACCGCATCAAGAGAAGATACATCCAAGCCATCTATTGTGATGCTACCTTCTACTCGACAGCCCGCTATCACATCGTTCATGCGGTTGATGCAGCGCAAAAAAGTCGATTTGCCACAACCCGAAGGACCGATCAACGAGGTCACTCGCCGATGCGGAACCTCTAACTTAACTTGAAATAAAGCTTGCTTCTCACCGTAATAAACGTTGACACCACGCGCGACAACCTTTGGCGCTATTTGCTCTTTTTTATTTTGTTGCGTTTTCACAGTTTCTCTTTATACCTTCAGCCGCTACGTTCGAAACTGCGCCGCAAGATAACCGCCAGCGAATTCATGACGATCAAAAATACAAGCATAACAAGGATCGCTGCAGCAGAGCGCGAGGAAAATGCAGGGTCTGGATGATCCGCCCAAATAAAAATTTGCACTGGCAGAGCCGTTGCAGGTTCTAGCGGACTTAGGGGAGCTTGTGCGATGAATGCGACCATGCCGATCATCAGTAAAGGCGCGGTCTCTCCTAATGCTTGCGCCATGCCGATAATCGTGCCTGTCAAAATACCAGGCATGGCGGACGGGAGAACATGGTGGAAGACGACCTGTACGCGCGAGGCACCCAATGCCAGACCAGCACTACGAATGCCTCCAGCAACAGCCGCAAGGGCGTTGCGAGAGGCGACAACAATAGTCGGCAGAGTCATCAAGGCTAACACCATCCCCCCAACTAACGGTGCAGAGCGCGGCAGATGCCACCAATTCAAAAAAATTGCCAAGCCTAGTAAACCGAACACGATCGATGGCACAGCTGCTAAGTTGTAAATTGCAACTTCGATAAGGTAGGTCAAGCGATTACGCGGAGCAAACTCCTGCAGGTGAATTGCTGTGAATAGCCCTAAGGGAAAAGCTAACAAAAAGGCTATCAGTAAAGCCCAGAAAGAGCCGAGCAGCGCTCCCAAAATGCCGGCGGACTCTGAAGAGCGGCTATCGCTATGGGTGAAAAAAACAAGGTTGAAATGGCGAGTAATGAGCCCACGCTTGTGCAAGATGGACAAGGCCTGCCGTTGCCCTTCCGACAAGCCGAAGTCATCAACCTCCGCACTATTAGCGCATGCATTCCTAATGCAATTCTCGCCCGCAGAGTTCAGCACAAATGGCAAAAGCAGCCTATCGCCTAACCTATGCCGCACCTCCGCTTCCTTCTCTAGTAGTTGTTTTAACTCTAGTGCGGCTAGCGGCGCTATGAGAGCACGGCGCAGCCTTTCGCGTTGCGCTAGTGCTCCCAACTCAAGCGCGATGGCATCTTCCATCAAAGATTTTGCCTGACGCTCAGTTATTTTGCGCGGTAGAGGTTCGCCCTGTCTACCAGCAAAAACCTTTGGCGATAATTCAAGCGTCAAGTTAACCCTATGGTAGTAGAAAGCTGGAACGGCACGCGTGATGATGGAGGCAAAAAACATAAGCAAAAACAACAACGCAAGTGTAATCGCGACTTGTCCGTATAGACGATAGCGGCGTTCGGCGCGCTGACGGCGCTTGAGGCGCTGGTCTACACGCCTATTTGAGATATCCGAGTATTTCATTCGTAACGTGCGCCGTAGCGGCGAGTCGCAAAAAGAGCAGAAGCGTTAATTATCAAGGTTATGCAAAACAAAAGCATGCCTAGTGCGAAAGCCGATAAGGTTTTACTACTATCGAACTCTTGGTCGCCTACTAGCAGGGTTACGATCTGTACTGTTATAGTTGTCGGTGCAGCTAGGGGGTTGAAGGTAAGTTTTGCCGCCAACCCTGCTGCCATGACGACTATCATCGTCTCACCGATCGCGCGCGAAAAGGCTAATAGAACGCCTGCCAACACGCCTGGGAATGCGGCTGGCAAAACCACCTTAGCGATGGTTTCGCCTTGCGTTGCCCCTAATGCTAATGAGGCATCGCGCAAATCGCGCGGAACCGCTTTCAGCGCATCATCTGAAAGTGAGGAGATGAATGGTATAAGCATAACCCCCATGACAAGACCTGCGGCAAGAGCACTCTCGCTTGCCACTTGCAAACCTATGGCTTCACCAAAAACACGAATAGTGGGTGCAAGTACGAGTGCTGCAAAAAAACCATAAACAACGGTTGGGATACCAGACAATATTTCTAAAAGAGGTTTCACGATAGACCTAGTGCTACTTTTAGCGAATTCGGATAGATAGATAGCTGCGAATAGACCTATGGGCACGGCGACTGCGATGGCTATAAAGGTTATCAACAGAGTTCCCAAAATTACGGGCACGGCTCCAAATGCTCCCGACGAGCCGACCTCATCTTCGAAAAGAGCAGTCTGCGGACTCCAATGCAAGCCAAAAAGAAAATCGAACAACGGCACATCTTCTAGGAAGCGTAGCGTTTCGAACAGCAACGACACGACTATGGCGATAGTAGTCGCAACAGCGACTGTTGATGACAAAAATAATATCGCCCGCGCGCTAATCTCAACCATCTTGTGTGCAGGAAAGTTTCGTGGCGCATAGCGCACGAAGATAAACACCGCGCACGCACCGACAAGAGCACAAAGTGCAACAACCACTAACGGCGAGCGCACGACCGACGACGCTAAAGGCGATAACAGAGAAGGTATGCCAAGCAAAGTAACAGCGACTAGCAAAGCCGCGCCAAAGCCAACCAGCATGCTCGCGTTAGGAAAGCTATACGAATCTATACGCAAGAAGGAACGACTTCGGGCAAAGGTGTGCAAATATACTACTAATCCAGCAAGCGCACTAAAGACGAACACGCTCGTTACAAACGCCACCTTCTTTATCTACTTATTTAAAAGCCAAGTGATTACTTTAAATCCGCGGCACTGATGGTGCGCATGGACGAGATGCTATAACGAACACGCTTCAACTCTGCGTCAGGCAGAGGAATGAGCCCCTCGTCGATAAGAAAACCATCCTCGCTTATCGCTTCGTCGCCAAAAAAGGTATTAGCATAGTCGAGCAAATTCGAAATCTTATCATCATGCATAGCATTAATATAAAAATACAAAGAGCGCGCGATAGGATAGCTACCATCGGCTATGTTAGCAAACTCGGGCGATATATTTTCTATCTTCAACCCGCGCAGAATCGAGCGGTTTTTATCTAAAAAACTGAAGCCGAAAATTCCTAAAGCTTTTGGATTACGGCGAAGCTTTTGCACGATCAAGTTATCATTTTCACCGCTATCGATGTATGCACCATCCTCGCGTAGAGCGTAAACCGCCTTTTTGAAGGCCGACTTATCACTTCGGCGTAAAGCCGCAAGGCGAGGAAAACTACGCGCACCGATGTCCATGACATTTTCGTTAAACGCAATACGCGTTCCAGAGGTAGGAGGAGGTCCCATAACTTCTATCACTATCGGTGGTAATGACGAATCGATATCACTCCACTTATGATATGGGTTTGCCATAAACCCGTCGGACGCACTCGGCACCTGTTTTGCCAACGCCAAATACAGCTGTCGCAAGGTCAATCCCATCTGCTTACTCTCGCGTGCTTGAGCTATCACTATACCATCGTAGCCGATGGCAACCTCAACAACCTCATTGACACCATTCTTAATGCAAAGCTGTAACTGCGATGGAGTTATGCGAGACGAAGCGTTGACGATGTCGGGGCGAGAGCTACTCGCACCACTACAAAAAAGTTTTATACCGCCACCAGTGCCTGTCGATTCTACGATCGGTGGGGCTAATCCTTTGGCAAGAGCAAAGCGCTCAGCAACCACCGTCGCAAACGGAAATACCGTCGACGAGCCAACGATTCTTATACGCTCGCGTGCAGAAACCTCTTCGACAGATAAGAGAGCAGGCAATAGCAAAGTGCCAAAAACGATAAGGAATGCAATAGCAACGCGTTCAGAAGAAGTACGCCACAAAGAAATACACCTAGTATTGATTCGTAAAAAAGGTGCAAAAAAGTCCATCAAAGAATCCATAGTTATACCTAATTTTAGTGAATTATACTTAATACGGAAATGCCGAAAACCTAGTAATAAAATAGGTCGAAAAGAAAAATAAGAAACACGCTCCCCGTACCTTGTCAAGCCAAAAAATAACAAGGGTAAGAAAAGAGTAGAAAACGCAACAAACAGTAATTACCTAGCCCCCCACCTTGAAGTCTGCCATACCCCTATATCATCCATGCTTGCACCCTCACCGCACAACCAAAAAGAATAGCGTATAGTTATTATAGCAACTGTAATGTTGACTAATGGCGAATCGGTTTGTAACATTGCTCGCTAGAAGTTACTTATTTAAACGTTTCTGAAGAATGGCGCGAGTGCTATTCAAAGGCAAATGTAACCAATAAATAGTAACTAACAAATATAACATCGAGTATAACATAGAGCACGAATTGGTTTTTTACACGAACAGCTACCTGAAAACATAAGTCCACAGTCTACATGCAGATGTGTATGCAGGCGAATATGTTTATAGCGGCTGTTCCAACGAGAGAACGATCCACAAGCAACTACACACAACAATTAGGAGAACACTATGATTTTCAAAGAAAAAACAGGGCTAGCTGCAGTTCTAGCCATAACATTAGTCGCAGGATGCGCTACCGCTGCCCAAAGTGGTGATAAAGGTATGATGATGGCCAATAGCGATAGCTGTGGTACCAAAGTAGAAGGCAAGAAAAGAGTCATCGAAGCATTGGAGAAGGCGGGCACTCAAGTCTATTTCGACCTTGATCAATCCGACTTAAAAACTGAAGGAATGTCAGCAGCCGAAGCACAAGCGAAGGTATTGAGTAAAAACAAAAGATCGCGTATCCGCATCGAGGGCAATGCCGACGAGCGCGGAACTCGTGAATATAACCTCGCGTTGGGCGAACGCCGCGCGGCAAGCCTAAAATCACAACTCGTTTCTATGGGTGCCGATGGCGCGAATATCGAAACAATAACCTACGGTGAAGAATGCCCTGCAGTCGCAGAGAGCAACGAAGCCGCTTGGGCAAAAAATCGCCGTGATGTCGTTGTCTCAACCAACTAGAAAACGATAGCGCGCTGAAAGAAAAAATACGATGCGAGCGCAAGCGAAGTAGCCTACTAACGAATGCATCGGTAAAGGCAGAATCGAAAATGCCAATACCAAGTGTACTAGTAGTCAAGGATGCCCGCGCGCCAATCGTAGAATATCATCACTATGGAACCTCACGCCCTCGTGGCGGAGGTTCCTGTAGTGGTTTGTTTGCTACTTTGCTCAGTAGCCTTAGCCTATTCCGAAATAAATTCCGAAATAAATTCTATAGCGTAAGCTATGCTTTCGCACTCATTGCTGTTGTATTAGCCCTATTTTTACAACTAGCGCCAAACGCAGTCGAGGCGCAAACAGCAGACACGATAGATACCATTACACTGGAGGCAAGCAAGGCAGAGGCTAGCCAGAGCAAAAGTGTAACCAAAAAACCCCCAGCACAGCAACAGATAGATAACCTGCAAGAGAAAATCGAACGCCTAGCTAAGGACTTCAAAGACCTGAGTAGTCTTGCTGGTAAATTAGACGAGGGCGCTGCCTCCTCAAACGACGCGAAGGGCAACAAGCCGTGGATTGCGATAATGGCGATGCTACAAGAACGCTTACGAGTGATGGAGCACACCATAACCGACCTTACCGCCCGCCTCGAGTTACTAGAACGCTTCGGCGTCTCGAAAGATGGAGCGATAGCGCAAAGCGATGACGGTAGAGGGGATGGAAGTAGAGGATTAGGGTCAGCGAGTAATCAATTTACGGTGGCACAAAATTTTTTACGAGCTAGGAAAGTCGAGCAAGCCATAAGGGCTTTCGAAGAATTCGTGCGCCAAAACCCGACAGATAAGCGAACCGCAGAGGCGATGTTTTATTTGGGGGAAAGTTATAGCGTAATGCAAGACGACAAAAAAGCGATAAGTGCCTTTTTAGATGGCTACAAAAAAAATCGTAATGGTGATTTCGCGCCTAAACTACTATTGCGCCTTGGGCAAACTTTGGCGAAGGTAAAAAAAACTAAACAGGCTTGCCGAGTATTAAAGGAGTTCAAAAAACGCTTCGACAAAGCAGACGAGCAGTTAACCCGCATAGTCGAATCGGAAATAGCCACCAATTCTTGCGGTGCTTAGCGATTAGGCTAAACCGCGCAGAGAAGGATATAGGCAAGCCTTGTAGGCATTAGCAGCTTCTACTCGTTACTCTATAATAATTGAAAGCATCCCCCAGCCCGCTAGAACAGATAACGCAAGTATTTGCTCGCATCGGGCAGCTGGAGGACAAGCCGCATATCGCTGTTGCTTGTTCGGGCGGTGGTGATTCGCTCGCTTTACTACTGCTGTGCAAGGCGTGGTGGCAAAAAACCTTTTCGGCATCGATAGGCGAAAAATACCGAGCGCGCATCACTGCTCTAATATGCGACCATTCCATGCGCGAGGATAGTAAAAGCGAATGCGAAAAACTACAGCAGCTTATCGAGCAACGATTTGAGCTCTCGGCGTATATTCTTTCATCACAACCCTTCGTGCAATCATTTGCCAGCATGCGAGGCAACATACAACAGAATATGCGCCATTTTCGTATCGCGGTCTGCCAAGAATGGTGTCGTAAAAATGGCGTCCTTAATTTGGCATTTGGGCATACGCAAGATGACCAAATAGAAACCTTTTTATTAAGAAAGGCGAATAAGATACGCGCCAGCGGAGCGATGCGTGAAGTAGTGCCACTAATGCACACACGCCTTATCAGACCTCTACTAGGAACGAGGCGGCAAGTCTTGCGCGACTGGTTGCTTTCGCAAAATGTAGAATGGCTAGAGGACCCATCCAATCGCTCCCCCCGCTATGCGCGCAACGAACTACGCCTAGCGCTAGACGCGGAGAAGAAAACGGAAAAAGAAAAGCAATCTATCATCGTAGCTTGCAAAAAAATTATACGCGAGAACGACACTATAGACGAGACACTGGAGTACTTCATAAGCCGTTATGTTACATTCTATGCGGAAGGTTATGCGCGTATTGCGAGTCGAGCTTTTCTTGCATTGAAGGTAAAGCCCGCGCAACGCCTCTTATCGCTACTAGCCCATAGGGTTGGCGGTATGCATGTGCGAACCAATCAGATTCTCCACACCTTGCCTATATGGCAAAAAAAATTAACGGATAGCACTACCTCGCATACACTTTCGCTCGGACGAACTGTGCTTTTTGCGAAGGTTAGAAAAAAGCAATCTACTGCAGAGCATGATTTTTTTATCGTACGCGCACAACTCGCGCTATCGTCTATTTCTCTTTGGGATGGTTTGCATCGCGGCAAACTATGGGATGGACGCTATCGGTTATTACCACCTCTTGCTACTCGCTGTAAGAAAAAGCATCAGCTTGCCCGAATCACATGTCAGGCATTAGCACGCGATGGTATCGAGCAACTAAGAACGATAGCAAAAAACAACGCAAGCGCGGACAGCCAATATTGCGAGAGCCTTGCATCGATGATTGCCAAGTTCGAGGGATTGCCTGCGCGTGCGCGTGCTGTTTGTCCTTCTTTTTGGCTAAAAAACCAGCTTCTCGCACTACCGACACTTGGGATATACAAACACAGCAAACTAACAACAGGAGCTACAACCGCGACGAGTTGGCTTTCTATGCAAGAATGCGCCTACCTTCCTCGCCTGAGATGGGAGAGCGTCCAGCAACAAAACCTACATAGAATTGCTGTAACTGATTTTGTTATTTAACTTTTTTTCACCCCTTGAAAAGTATCTACTTTGCTAGCATATTTAAAGCGTATCCGCGCGCTAAGAAACCTCTTATGGAAACCTTTTTAGCTAACGTGCATCGGCCCGTAGAACAGCCTATTTTGTGAGTCATACTTGTCATGAAACCTTTTGGACGAAATATAATTATTTGGCTTCTTGTCATCGCCTCTTTGGCTGTTCTTTTCAACTCTTTTCAAAGAAGACCGAAAGACGCGAACGCGCGCACTATCACTTACACGCAGTTTTTGAACTCGGTTTCTGCCTCGCAAGTTGTCTCTGTGCGAATGGAGGGCAGGAACATCATCGGCACGACCAAGACAGGTGAACGCTTTAAGACTTATTCGCCGGACGACCCTAACTTGGTAGAAAAACTAACCGATGCGGAAGTAGACATTGTTGTCGAGCCGCCGGACGATGGCCCGTCGCTACTGTATATCCTAATCCAATGGTTCCCTATGCTGTTGCTCGTGGGCGTATGGGTATTCTTCATGCGACAGATGCAAGGAGCTGGCGGCAAGGCCTTGGGCTTTGGGCGTTCGCGTGCGCGCATGCTAACGGAGAAAACCGAACGAGTAACATTCGATGATGTCGCAGGAATCGAGGAAGCTAAAGAAGAACTAGAAGAAATAATATCCTTCTTGCGCGATCCTAAGAAATTCCAGCGTTTAGGCGGTAAGATTCCGAAAGGCGTGTTGTTAATAGGTCCGCCGGGAACTGGCAAAACGCTACTGGCAAGAGCCGTTGCTGGCGAGGCTGATGTGCCTTTCTTCACGATATCGGGCTCTGATTTCGTTGAGATGTTCGTCGGCGTTGGCGCATCGCGCGTGCGCGATATGTTCGAGCAAGGCAAAAAAAATGCACCATGTATAATCTTTGTCGATGAGATAGACGCCGTCGGCAGACATCGCGGAGCAGGGCTAGGTGGCGGGAACGACGAGCGCGAACAAACCCTAAACCAACTGCTGGTTGAAATGGATGGCTTTGAAACCAACGAAGGAGTAATTCTAATTTCGGCTACCAACCGACCCGATGTACTCGACCCAGCACTGTTGAGACCAGGACGCTTCGATAGGCAGGTTGTGGTACCTAACCCAGATATCGATGGGCGTGAAAAAATATTGCAAGTGCATTTGCGCAAAGTTCCGCAAGCACCGAATGTCAATGTTAGACAAATTGCTCGAGGAACACCTGGATTTTCTGGCGCCGACCTCGCCAACCTTATCAACGAGGCAGCCCTACTTGCGGCAAGACGAGACAAGCGACTCGTGACATTGCAAGAACTGGAAGACGCTAAGGATAAGGTTTTGATGGGTAGCGAGAGAAAATCGATGGTGATGTCCGATGAAGAGAAAAAACTAACCGCATACCACGAAAGCGGACATGCGATTGCCGCAATCCATTGCCCTGCCTCAGACCCTGTGCATAAAGCAACCATAATTCCACGCGGACGCGCGCTAGGTATGGTAATGCGACTGCCGGACCGCGACCATATTGCAATGGCGAAAGACCAGCTAGAAGCTAATATGATAGTTGCTATGGGCGGTCGCATCGCTGAGGAGATGGTTTTCGGCAGTGAAAAAATAACAACTGGAGCCTCAAGTGATATTCAGCAGGCAACCTCGATTGCAAGAAAGATGGTCACCGAATGGGGGATGTCGCAGGAGCTGGGTCCCATCCGTTACCATGAAAACCAAGAGGAGGTATTCCTAGGGCATTCCATCGCGCGGCAGCAAAATGTGTCCGAAGCAACCGCTAATGCTATCGACAAGGAAGCCAAACGGATAATCGATAAGGCTTATAATGATTGCGCAAAAATATTGAAGAAGAATAACAAACAACTGCATTCACTCGCCAAAGCACTGCTTAAATACGAAACGCTGAGCGGTGAAGATATCAATGACCTATTGGCAGGGGGCACACTACAGCGTGACAAAAAAAAGCGCGCTCCGCAGAAAGTTACGAAACAACGTACGAGCATCCCCGAATCTTCCATCGCAGGAATGAAAGTAAAGCCGCAAGCAGGGTGAGCCTTCAAACCTGCGCGGAAAACTTACCGCCAACAAGAATCTTGCGCGAGTGGCGCGAGGCGCAATCGCAAAATCATACAGACAGTCAAGTTCGACTGCTACCGCTGTCGGGTTCGGAGCGACGAGTTTTCCGCTTGTTTGGCGTCGGCACGAGCGCGATTTTTATAGACGCGCGTGCCGATAAAACCAACCTTGCGCAACCTTATTTACAGCGGCTAGAGCGATTATCGAAATTTTTTGCCGCCATGGGTTTGCGCGTACCACGCATCGAGGGGCTCGACTTTGCCAACCAATGCGCAATCATCGAAGACTTTGGCGATAGGAGCTACGCAAGTTACTTGCTTGCTCGCACGCAAGCGAATTGCCGCGAGCTTTTTACGAGCGCGTTGCGCAGCCTGTTGCGTATAGCAACGCTTGATAACACGCAAGAAAACGGAGGTGACTTTTCTAGGGACTTGAATGAGTATTTTTTACCTGTGCAAGATTCTTTACCTGCCTTCAGCGAGCACCGATTCGTCGAACAGACTGCGCCGTTTTACGATTTTTTTATTTCACCTCAAAGCACGGAAGTCGGAAAAACGGCAGATGGTGCCTCGCTCGTTATTTGGCAAGGCATTTGGCAGAAACTCTACCGCGAGGCGAGATTTCAGCGCGAAGAGATAACAATCGCGCTAGGCGATATTCACATCGAGAACATGTTCGTGCTTGATGACGCTACCTCGAACCCGAGCGGCGAAGCTCATTCTTGCGCCTTCATCGACTTCCAAGACGCGCACTTCGCACCCCGCTGTTACGATGTTGTCTCGTTGCTCGAAGATGGACTATGGTCTATGCCTCGCGCATGGCGCGAAGAACTGTGGACGCAGTATTGCAACGCCTTTAAATCGCAAAAACGCGAACAACACTCCGCCGCGCGCCATTACAAACTTTGCGCGCTACATCGCGACATCCGCATGATGGGCATCCTCTATCGTCTGTTATATAAACGCGGCAGAAACCGCTATGGAGCGTGGCTTGCGCGCGTAGCAAAGAACTGCGCGCGACGCCTAGAAGAAGAGCCGCTGTTTTCCGACCTACATAAATTCATCGAACAGAGCGTACCAGATTGGCAACAACGCATAGAGGCGGAGAGTCGAAGTGCGCCTGAAGGCAGTATTCACGCTCATCATAATATGCAAGTGCCAGGATATTCTGATGGGCTATACTAACCAGCTGGCTGTTTGGCTTAAAAATCGATGCAACGTCCTTTGCGTTCCCAATCCCCATAACGAGTGGGCTCGGCTCCACTCGGACCGCCAATTTCGCTCACAGCTGGTCGAGGTGGTTGCGGAAGCTGTTCTTCTCGCGCATGGACGCGCTTCTTTCGACGCCTTCGTAAAAAGGCTTGCCAAGATAATTTCATCTAAAGACCTTTTGCAAATTCCTTGCTCATACTATAAGCAAAAACTACAATAGCCTAGCCAATACTACAAAATCACAATGGTTTTGCAGAATTCGACACTATATATGCTTCACAATAATATAATGCAACCACCCGCAATGCCCCCTATGGCTACCTCCTTCCATATCTTCCAATGGTAGCGCAAGCCTTCAGCGCAGTTATCGATAAGCACATCGAGTCGATTAAACGCGAAGGTCGGTATCGCGTTTTCACACCATTGCAACGCGAGTGCGGAAATTTTCCGCACGCAGCAATGTTCCGCGATGATATAAAAAGCCGTACGGAGATAACCGTGTGGTGCTCGAACGACTACCTAGCGATTGGACAAAATTCAGGAATGCTGAAAGCCATGCACGCGGCTCTCGATGAAAGCGGAGCGGGGTGCGGTGGGACTCGTAACATTTCTGGAACACACCGCGACCATGTAAGGCTTGAAGAAGAACTCGCCGAATATCATGGCAAGGAAAAAGCATTGCTTTTTTCTAGCGGCTATGTCGCGAATCTCACCTGCCTCGCAACATTAGGAGCGCAAGTCGAAGGTTTGATAATATATTCAGACGCGCAAAACCATAACTCCATTATCGAAGGGATTAGGCAATCGCGCGCAGAAAAGCGTATTTTCAAGCACAACGATGCTAAAGACCTAGCACGGCTGTTGGCGCAAGATGCACCAGCAAGTCCTAAACTGATAGTCTTCGAGTCCGTCTATTCGATGGACGGCGATATCGCACCGTTAGAAGAAATTTTGCAAGTCGCTGAAAAGTACAACGCCATGTCCTACCTAGACGAGGTTCACGCTGTAGGGCTTTATGGACCGCAAGGGGCGGGGATCGCCGCGCGCGATGGAGTAAGCGATAGAATTGATATAATACAAGGCACGCTTGCTAAAGCCTTTGGTTCTTTTGGAGGGTATGTAGCAGCCTCTAGCAAAGTCGTAGATTTTCTAAGGTCTCTTGGCAGCGGTTTCATTTTCACAACATCACTGCCACCAGTAATAGTCGCAGGTGCACGCGAGGCATTGCGCGTCGTCAGCGCAGCAGATGACTTACGAGAACGACAGCAGCAAAATGTACAGATATTGAAAACGCGACTACGCGATAAAAAAATACCGTTCATCGACGGCGAAAGCCACATCGTGCCAGTTATGATAGGTGATGCTAGTATCTGCAGGAAAATATCCGATGTTTTGCTTAGCGACTATGGGCTATACATGCAACCAATCAACTACCCAACCGTACCGCGAGGGCTCGAACGCTTGCGCCTAACCCCCTCCCCTCTACACGGAGAGGATACCATCGAAGTGCTTATAAAGGCGCTAGATGAATTATGGACACGCTGGCAGCTACGCAAGAATCTCAACCCATAAAAGTAATAAGGAAGAATAAATGGATACAGATGCCTCTGATGTAGTATCGGAAGAAGACGCCAAACAAGCTGTCCGCACACTCCTGCGCTTTGCTGGTGACAATCCACAGCGCGAAGGCTTGCTCGATACCCCCAAGCGTGTAGTACAAGCCTTCAAAGAATACTACCGTGGCTATAAGGAAAACCCCGACGACTACCTAAACCGCTTTTTCCAAGAAATCGAAAACTATAACGACATGGTCTTACTACGCGATATTTTCTTCGCTTCGCATTGCGAACACCACATGGCACCGATAACGGGCGTTGTGCATATAGGATACTTACCAGACAAGCGCATCGTTGGCATATCTAAACTAGTTCGCTTGACCGAAATGTATGCGCGTAGGCTACAGATACAAGAAAAGCTGACGGCACAAATCTCCAACACGCTAGAACGAGTGCTTAAGCCTCGTGGCACTGCAGTCTTCGTAGAGGCTGCGCATCATTGTATGACGACACGCGGTGTGCAACAGGCAAAAGTAAAGATGGTGACGAGTCGCTATAGCGGAGCTTTTGCGAGCAAAGACGACCGTGCTCTGCAAAACGAATTTTTACGTGCCATTGGTAAATAAGGGCAAATAAAAAAGAAGTAATTTCGCCCAAACAATCGTTGTTAGCAAAAAATTTGAGCAATGCCCTTTCTATTCTGCTTCGGACTAGGGTATAGCGGGGCGTTACTTGCACGCTACGCGCAAAAAGCGGGCTTCGATGTTTGCGGCACCTCAAGGGGCACCTCGGGTGGTATCTCAAGGCGTATGCCATCAGGCATTCGCTTATACCGCTTCGATGATGACGAGCGCGTACGCGAGGCGTTAGCAAAAACCACGCATTTAGTTAGCACGGTTCCCCCATCAGCTGCGTGCGAGCCTGTACTAGAGCGCTACGGAGATGCTGTCGGTAATATCCCTTGGATATGCTACTGCTCTAGCCTTTCGGTCTATGGCAACCATCAGGGCGCGTGGATTGACGAGACGACACCGCCAGCTTTACCTTTAAGCGAGCGTGGAAAGAATCGCTTGCAGGCAGAAAATCTATGGATACAGCAAGCGCGCAACACAAAGCTCTGTATCTTTCGCATCGCTGCTATCTATGGTAAGGGGCGAAATGCTATCGAGCGCATACTGCGTGCGCCTTGCTCACCATCAAAAAAGGTGAAACCTATCATTCGTAGCGACAAAGTTTTCAACCGTATCCATGTCGATGATTTGGTTTCTGCGATGGGTTGCGCGTTACAGCGGCAAGAGGTTGGCTTTTTCAACATCTGTGACGACCTTCCGACCCCCGCACACGAAGTCATACTATACGCGTCTAAATTGTTGGGTTGCGAGCCACCTGCATTCTTAGACCACGAACAGGCGGAACAAATAAAGAAAGCGCAAGACGATGCTTCACCAACCTCGCTAGCTTACGATATATCGGACTTAGCTTTGAGTTTCCACCGCGAACATAAGCGTGCGCGTAACAAGCGAATGAAGGAGCAGTTAGGTATTCGCCTTTTATATCCCGACTATCGTTGCGGTCTACGGGCTCTGCTACCTCATTCGAACTTTTAGGAGTACGAACGCGTTATTCGCGAAAGGCGTTGTTTTTCAAACGAAAAACCGGCCGCATGACATAAGAGATAACCGATCGATCATCGGTATGAATATCGGCGGTGACCTCCATACCCGGAGTAATGGGTAACAATCCTGGTACATCACCTACATAGTTTTTGTCCGTTTTAATCACGACCCGAAAGTATGTCGTGCCATCTGGTGCAGGTAGAGTATCGGCAGAGATTTGCTCGACTTTACCGCGCAACCCGCCGTATAGCAGAAAATCATAAGCTGTGATTTTCACGACTGCATTTTGATCGACTCGTACGAATCCGCGTTCGTGTGGTGGCAACCTACCTTCGATCACTAGATTCTCACTTGACGGAACGATTTCCATGACAGGGTCACCTGGGCGAACAACGCCACCTATGGTATTGAAGTATATTTGCTTAACTATTCCTCGCAAAGGGGCTACGACTTCTTTTCGCGCTTCTGCTTCCTTTGCCCGTTGGTATTCGATGCTTGTTTGTAGCAATAGATTATCGACGGATAGTTTTTCGCGCGACAAGCCGCCTTGATACTCACGCGAAACCTCTTGGCGTTGTGCCTTCACCTGCACTAAGGCTGAGCGAGATGCTAGAATGATTTCCTCTAGTTCTTTCAGGCGTCCCTCTATTTGCTCGACCCGAGACTTTGCTTCTAGGTATTCGATTCGTGCGCTTAGTCCTTGCTTGTATAGTTCTTCCTTGACCTTTGCGCTTTCTCTTTGGATTTCTAGATCGTTTGTAAAAGTGTTACGGCGCGCTTCGTTTTCGCTTATTTTTCGCCGTTCTTGCTCTATTTGTGCGTCGTAAATCTTTAGACGATTATCGAGTTGGTTTCGAGCAGAAAAGTATGCGCCCCTTTCGGCTGCTGTGATTTCTGGTCTTCGCAGAGCTTCCTCTTCGGGCAGTTTTAGTTCTTCGCCATTTATTTCTGCCTCGATTCGCGCTTTTCGTAGCACATAGCCATCTAGCTCTGCCAAGAGTTGTTCCTCGCGCTGACTACCCGCTAGGTCGATGCGGAACAAGATATCGCCTTTCTCCACTTGGTCTCCGCTGTTGACGAGGACATCTTCGATGATACCTCCCTCCAAGTGCTGTATGACCTGTGTTTTTTCTTGCGGGACGATACTACCTGGCAGGGTTGAGAACTTCTCTAGTTTAGCAAAGCAAGCCCAAATGAAGAATATCACTATAAAAGCTGATGACAAGAACGCCAGGCGGTTACGCTCTAGCCAACGGTACTTGCTGATTAAGCGTTGCAGAGGATTTATATCCTTGTCCTCACCTCCACCTCCGTGAGCGATAAATTCTAACGGCATAGCTCTATTTCTGGTTTTTTATTATTTCTCATTATTTTCTTGCGCTGGCAGCTTTCGCTGATCTGCCTTTTTGTTGCGTTCTGCCGCCTGTTTAGCGATCACATCCTTCGGAGCGATTTGTCGAATATGCCCCTCCTCCATCACAACGATATAGTCCGCCTGTTGCAACAAAGCTGGGTTGTGCGATATTACTAGCACGGTTTTTGTTTTTGCGAGTAACTTTAGAGAAGTCGCTAGGTCTGTAACTCCTTGCTGGTCTAGATGGTTTGTCGGCTCGTCGAGGTAGATTATGTTTGGCTCGCGCAAGTAAAGACGAGCGAGGCAAATTTTTTGCCGTAACCCGGGCGAGATATTGGTTCCGCCTTCGCCTACTGGAGTTTCGTAGCCATGAGGTAGTTTTGTTATGATGTGATGACAGTTTGCGTATTTTGTAGCTTCTAGGATAGATTTATCATCGTAGCGCTCGGCTCCGAAGATAATGTTCGAGTGCAGCGTTCCACTAAACAGCGTGCAATCCTGTGGCATATAACCAATCCAGCGTGCGATCTCTTGATTTGTGAATTGTCGAATGTCGCGCTCGTCGATCATCACGACACCTTTTTCAGGATAATATAAACCGCGTAGTAGTTTCATCAATGTGCTTTTGCCACTGCCATTCGCACCGACCAGCACATAGAAACCGCCGGGGCCTATCTTACCGCCTGCTTCTTCCAATGCGAGTGGCCCTCGCTCTTCGTAGCGGAACGAGAGGTCTGAGAAAGTAATCAGCCCCTGCGGAGTTTCTTGCGCTACCTCTGAGCGAACCTTCTCAGTTTCTATGCCAAAAACATTGCTTAAGCGTTTTTTCGATGCGACATAAGTTTGATATCCGCGCCAATAGTTCAAGGTTTGCCCTAAATTGGCGATCATCCTTCCGCCGAGCATATTCGCTGCGATGAGTGCCCCCATCGTCATAGATTGATTGACTATTGCGAGCGCACCCACGCTTGTCATGGCGACTGTCGTCATTTGTGTCATGGTATAACTGAGTGTTTGGTAATGGTCGTGGGCTGCCCCTCGCAAAACTGATTCTTCTACCAGAGAGCCCTGCGTCTCTGCCCACCGCGTCTCAGAAGGTAAGGCTAAGGATAGCGACTTGACGGTTGTGCGAGCGTGCAAGAGCTCGTTTAGAAGCCCATTACGATTAACTATCTGCTCTTGCTCTTTAGAAACCCTAGCTGCGACGCTTACATCTGCACGCCAAATTAGGATTAGAAACAAGATTGCCGAGACAATAGGAATCCACGCGATCGGCGTAGCGATGAAGAAGATGACGAGCAAAAACAATAATGAGAATGGTACATCGATAAACTGAGCTGCCATTGGTCCGCCCATACGGTTGCGCACGGCAGACAAGTCGTTGAAGAATGAAATCCACTGCCCTGTAGGTCGTCGCTCTAGCTCGCGCAAGGGTAGGTTCATGGTGTGGCGGAACATTTTGTGTCCGACTAGTACATCGTTTCGCAAAGACACAGCGCGGAAGAGATTTGCGCGCGCCTTTCGCATTAAAAAATCAAAAAATAGAACGATCAAGATACCTATAACAAGAGCCTTTAGCGTCTCTAACCCCGCGTGGAAAATGACTCGGTCATATACCTGCAGAGTAAATATCGGCGCGGCGATTGCCGTCAAGTTGACGAAGCATGAATAGTAGACCGCACGACGACGCAGACCATCGGTAGCCTTTAGTAATTCTTGAAACCACTCTTCTGAAAATGAAGGCGGTTTGCCAATACGGCTTACCAGATGCGCGAAGGCATTAGGATCATCGGTTTCTTTTTTTTCTTCTGCCATTGCAAAATGCCTTTATTTGCTCACCGCACGATAGACCCCATCCCAATCACGAGCAGGAGGAGAGGAACGGTAATTGTTAATTCGATCAATGTACATATCGTAAAATTTAGCTAACGGCATAAATTTAGCACAAGTTTTCGCTAATTTTTCGGCAGCATCCCATTTTTTACTTCGGTATTTATCCAAAAAAGTTTTGTGTTGTGGCAATAGTTCATTCAGCTCGTCCCAATTTTCGTATGATTCGTTACCCAAAACTGTATGTATTCGCACAGCCTCCTCCTTGCCCTTAACCGCGATGCTATCCAGTTCGACGATTGCAAAGTGCTCCTGTTGTAGCATCGTTGCGGTGTCTTCGCCTATTACCATACCGACTCCGTATGATTTAGATTGTCCCTCTAGACGCGATGCGAGGTTTACAGGATCACCCAAAACCGAATAATCGAATCGCTGCTCGGAACCCATATTTCCTACAACTGCCTCACCTGTGTTGATTCCGACTCCGACATTTATTTGCAAGTATTCCTTATTTGCTTGTTTAGCTTCTTTTTTGCGTATGGTGTTTAATCTATCTAACGCGCGAAACATCCTTAATCCAGAGTTTACAGCATTTTGCGCGTGCATCTCATCATTAAGCGGAGCATTCCAAAACGCCATTATACAATCGCCCATATACTTATCAATTGTTCCCTTGTTCTCTAAAATTTCATTCGTCAGCGGTGTCAGCAGGCGGTTGATGAGTTGAGTTAAACCTTGTGGATTAGTCTTGAAACTCTCGGAGATAGTAGTAAAACCGCGCACATCGCAGAATAAAAACGACATGGTTCGCATCTCTCCACCCAAGCTTAGCTTTTCTGGCGACGATGAAAGCTGGTCTACCAAGTCTGGCGACAAGTACTGAACGAAAGCACGACGTATATGCTTTTTCTCAGAGGATTCGCGCAAGTAGTTGAACAGCGCGAACATGATGAATATCAAGAATGTTACCAAGCTGGTTAAGAGAGCATCATAAAGAACTCCATGTTCCAGATACATGTAGACGCTAACGAAGAAGTTGCTAGCTACGAAGAAAATCAAGAACAAAAAAGCTGGAACAAGTGAGAATCGCCTTTTTATTAGTATTATGGAAATTCCTACAATCAGCATCACCAAGGTTTCTAACAGTCCGACCGAAGGTGGTACGGAAAGAGAATCTTCTGATAGTATGTTAGAGAGAACATTTGCATGCACCTCAACGCCTGGCAGAGAAGGGTCGATAGGAGTGTTGCGAAGGTCTTTTAATCCCGCAGCAGATGCGCCAAAGAAAACGAAGTGATTTTTCAACCACTCTTTAGGTATGCGTCTTTCGAGCACGTCGATAGCAGAGATATATAACCTTTTCTTTTGCCCCTGCTGGTATGCGATGTTGTATGGCTGTGGCTCTCCGTATTTGACCCAAATACGACCTTGTGAGTCAGTGGGGACTACTATGTTCGACCCGTCCTTGCGTTGTAGCAATACGGATATGATTCCGACATTTTCGGCACTTCTTGCGTATAGGGCGGTGCTTTCCGATCCGACTCGCAAAGTTTCGATGGCTAATCCTGGATATGCTTGTTTTCTGACTCTGACAATTATCGGCACTCGTCGCACTGTACCGTCGTAGTCGAAACCAAATGAAAACACCCCAAAGCCTTGTGCTTGTTCGTTCAAGACGTTTAGGTTTGGAAGTAAATTATTAAAACGATTCGCTTTAATGAACTGAATCGGGTCTGGACCAAAAGCGCCCTTCACCGCGGATGGGGGTAGTTTTTCATTAATATCGACGCTTTTGTTAGAACTAGGCATGCCCAATACGACAGGCAAGCCATCTTGCATGACTCTTGTCATATATAGTTCGTTATCTGGTAAGCGCGATAAACGGTCTCGAGTTATGGGGTCTATGTCGTATAGAACATGTCGTACCAAATTATTTGGAGATGTGCGATCTTCTTCAGAGAAGACGACATCCATAGAAAGTACGGCAATATCGTAGTGGTGCAAAGACTTAAGAAGATCGCCGACGACTGTGCGTGGCCAAGGCCATTGTCCTAATTTTTCCAAAGAGCGCTCGTCGATATCGACGATTGCGATTGGTCTCGAGGTTATCCCCTGGTGTGGCCAAGCTCGCACATAGCTATCGAAGCTACGCAGACGCAATTCCTCTATGAACGGCGGATCATTCACTCGATATGACACTGCGAGCAAAAGGAATATGATTGTAATGGTAGTGGGACCGCGTCGCGAGTGCACGAAGACTCCATTGATGAAGACCAATACCTGCGCGATATAAGCACGCACGTTACTATTTACCTCTTTTGCTGATCATAAAGAATATCTCCAACATCCTGCCAGATTGCCAAGACAGATTTTGCACAAAGACTATCAGAATGGTAGTGCATACTACCGCATTTATTTTATTTGCGCAACAAAGAGCAAGGTTAGCATTATCTTTTGCAGAGACTATTTTCTAATAGCGTCAAGGCGCACCGATAGCTTTTGTTTCTTTCTCGATTCTATCTTGTAGCAAAGGCATGAGTTTGTTTTTTCCTAAGCCTGGAGCAATAGGCGGTAAGATTGATACTGTTATGGTTCCTCCTTTGAGGTAGCCTTGTTTAGGCCACAGATAACCACTGTTTAGTGCTAAGGGAACGACTTGAACGGCGAATATTCGGTATAACAAATCTAGCCCTCCGCGATAGACGGGTGTCTCGTTTGGCAAGCTACGCCTTCCTTCAGGGAATATTATCATGCGTACATTTTTTTTAGAAGAAAATCGGCGCCGTAGATGGCGCAATAGAGCAAAAGTGCTAGCGGTTGCCTTTCCTCGATTGAGTGGAATGTAATTACCGGAGGAATATAACGACCATCCCCATATTGGTATCAGAGTTAATATTTTTTTACCCACATATACATTAAGAGACAATACGGGTATAAGCGCTATGGTTTCCCACAAGGATTGATGTTTGCATGCGAAGAATACATTTCCGTCTGCGGGCAGGTTGTGCTTTCCGATGATACGAAAGCTTATGCCTAGTATAGAACGACAAGAAAGATTAAAGCAGGATATAAAAAGCGAATTGAGTGTCAAAGGAGAATCGCGCCAAAATGTTAGCAACGATATAACCGTAGACACGAGGCATATTGCCAGCGTCACGATAACCATAATGGCCGAAAATATGAAAAAGCGTGATCGCGTTATAATTTTTTTCAACATACTAATTCGTTTTTCAGCTGGTTATTGCAAATTTTTCTGTCGGATTTGCAAACAAGGTATGCACTAAAGATAGTAAATATTTAGCATATTCCTTTAGCGCTGCTCGCCACCATTGCCGATATGGTTTAGCTATCTGCACGGCAAGAGGCACTATTTCCAAGTTAGGAGAAAAGTGCTGCAAGTAGTGCTTGCTACGCGGCATGTGTATTGCGGAAGTTATGAGAATTGCTTTTTTAATGTTTGCTTTTTGCACCCACAGAGCTGTTTCGATTGCGTTTTCGAATGTGTTTCGAGCAGAACGCCCGAGCACGATATTATCGAGAGAAGACCGCCCAATATCATCGCTTTCGGTGTTTCGATGAACTCCGGAGACAAAGAGTATAGGTGCATGTGATTCGCGTAGCAGTTCCAATGCTTTTGGCACTCTAGCATTAGAACCTGTAAACACGATAATTGCCTGCGCGCGTTCTGAGAATGGTGTTTGCATTTTCTCTGGCAAGGATTGGTAGAACCACAAGAATCCTACAGCGAAAATTCCGAGCAAGGCTAGCGCACCCCAAAGCATTGTGAATATGATGAAATCGAATATATTATTAGCGCGACTGAACAAGATTTTTCTCCTAGGTAAGACTTATCTGCAACGTACTATTGAGTTTTTTATTCAAGGAGTTTTCAGTAGCCTGACGCGCATGGTAACGACTAGCACGGCTAATGCTGCACAGAATAGCAATGCGGGCACTATCGAGATGGTCACCCATTGCCATCCATATGGTCCCAAGCGTTGTGGAACGAATCCTTGAGCGAAGAATCGTAGCAACGCATAGGTTGCAAGGAATGCGATGAATGCGCTGGCATTCCCGATTGTTGCTGCGCGTCGCACTGTGGGCATGAATTGTGCGGTTATGTATGTATCTTCTGCTCCCATGACTCGTAATAATTGTATGGTTGTTGCGTGCTTACTCATGGCTATCTGCACGCCTAATGCGATTACGACCAGCGCAGTTGCTAATGACATGATCGTTGCGGCTATTGCGATTCCTTCTAAGATTCGCCCTATAGCTAGCAATCTAGTTCGCCATAAGCGATGATCGTCTAGTAGTACTTGCGGGAATTTTTTTTCGATTCGCTCTCGCAATTGATCGATATTTGTATTATCTACTCTACGCATTTCGACTTTAATCAATCGAGGTATCGGTAGTCCTTCTGTGTATGCGGCAGTGCCCAGCCATGGCTCTATAAGTTTTTGTAGGCTTTTTGTTGGGATTTCTTCTGCCTGCACCACCGATGCATCTTTGAGCAAGAAATTTAATACTTCGTCTATCGAGGATATTTGATCTGTAGCCTCGATGTTTTCGATTTGTGGAGGCACGACGACTGTTATGCGATCTGCGAGATCGCTACGCCAGCGAACGATTGTATTTTCGATAGCCATAGAAGTTGAAACCATCAGCAACGCCAAATAAGCCATTACTCCTACGACCCATGGTAACAGAATAGTAGCGCGTTCTGCGGCGAAAGCTGCTCCTAGAGGAGTTGTATCGGCATCTGTATGCAGTAAAAAGCGCATAGCCGAATATATTTTGCTCCAGCTCCAGTTCACCCTAATCGCTCCAAGAAACCGTCGTTTATCTGTAGTATTGGATGCGGGTGTTGTTCGATTAATCGGCGGTTATGGGTTGCTAGCACCACGGTCGATCCGTTTTTATGCATCTGCTCGAATAGGAATAAGAGTCGAGCAGCGAGATCATCATCGACATTACCTGTTGGTTCGTCTGCCAATAGCAAGTCTGGATTTGATACAACTGCGCGCGCGATAGCTACTCGCTGCTGCTGTCCGCCAGAGAGCGTTGCCGGGTCTGCTGCCATGTGTTGATCTAAACCTACCCAGGCCATAATCTCGCGTACCTGCTCGCGTATGCTCGTCTCCGTCATTCCGCGAATTCGCAATGGCAAAGCTACATTTTCGGCAACATTTAGATGATCTACCATGCGAAATTCTTGGTAGACGACTCCTATGCGTCGGCGCAAGCTTTGTAGTTCTCTTCTATTTTTGCGTGTTACATCTTTGCCGAAAGTATGTATTGTGCCGCGACTAGGTTTTTGCGCCAAGAACATCAGACGCAAGAGCGAAGTTTTTCCAGCGCCTGAAGGTCCTGTAAGATAGTGATACGAACCGCTAGGTAGCGAGAGATTTATGTCGTGCAGAATTTCGGGCCCCAAGCCGTAGCGCATACCAACATTTTCGAATTGCACGAAAATCATCGCGCTCAAGCCTCTAGCGAAGTAGCGTATATGGTGTTGTCGAATAGCAAACTGTTAGACTGCAAATGATCTGGATAAGAGAAGGTAGAGCGTGCAAACAAACCCTGCTTGTGCGCTGCTTCGCTCTCTTTGAACCCTGCCCGAAACCCTATCTCAACTTCAGATGGCGATAGAGCAAGCCATCCGTGTGGCGATAGTAGCGATGCGAGGCGTGTGATAACCCTTGTTGCGGTATTTTCGACGAAGTCCCTCAATGTGTGTGGAACAAAAATCCAATCAAGTTTGCGTGGTAAGAAGCTCGGTGGCGAATGCAAAAGATTATGCTCGAAAAATTTTATGTTATCGAACAAGAATGTCTTAGCTCGCCACAACCCGAAGTCCTCCTGCCTATCGAAGAAATTTAGCAAATCTCCTATCGCCAAGCCGCATTGGGCGTCGAAATTGTTATATATCCCGCTCTTAGCTTTAGCTATTGAACGCGTGCTTATATCGCTAGCGAATATTTCAAGTTTTGCATCTTCGTTATACTTGTCCTGTTGCAGTTTATGCCACAACATTGATATTGACAAAGCCTCTTGCCCGCTTGCGCATGCAGGTGCCCATATTTTTATATGCTGGTTAGATGGCGTAAAGCTTGCGTATTTTTCTAACCATTTTTGCAAGGAACGGAAGTTATCTTTATCACGAAAGAAAAGAGTATCGCGTGTCAAGAATCCTTCCAACACGGATTGCCGAAATTCCTTGTTGTAGCCTTTGCCGTGGGCGTGCGCGAGCAGCTCTAACGGTGTTAATAGAGGGCGATCACTAAACCCTAAGCAGACAGCGTGAACGCGCGCCAGCAAGGTTGCATAGTTTATTTGCGGAGAACACAAGCCTGCCCCCTCTTCCAAAACGCTACTTATTAAGCTCCGTAAGCGTGCTTCTTCGTATTTTTCGGAATACATATTAGTGGCTTGGGCATAAGTCAGATCAAGCCGATTTCACTGAGTTTACTTTTTATGACCCCTTCGTCGAAAGGCTTCATAATATATTCGTTTGCACCCGCTGCCATACCCTGCTTAACACTATCTGCATCAGTTTTAGTTGTACAGAAGATGACTTTCATATTTTTACCAACTGCTTCAGCTCGTATTTTTTTTAGGAAGTCCAAGCCGCTCATCACAGGCATGTTCCAATCCAACAACACGCAATCAGGCGGAGATTTTAGACAAAAATCTAGAGCTTCCTGCCCGTTTTCTGCGTCAAAGACCTCGAATCCGAGTCCTTCCAAAATTTTTCGTGCCATCACACGCACAATCTTTGAATCGTCTACGACAAGACAATTTTTAGCCATAGAGACCACCCTATCGTCATAAGTTAAAATAATTTCCAGTGAACCAATCGCCTCCCGACAATGGTTCAGATAAAACCGCAAGTGGTATTCTAGCAAAGTTCGACCTAAATACACACATCTAATTAGCGAATTTGTAAAACGATTGTAATCGTCAATTATATTAAAGTATTTTGAAGACTATATGCTCGGCTGTTCTGGCAAAGAATTCAGACACTGCACTATATCTGTGCGGTTGATTTTCGACAAGAAGTCGGTAAACCCTGCTATTCGGCAAGTTTCTGTTATCTCTTCGGAAGGAGTATTTGCGGTAATAGCGAGTATTGGCATATTTGCCCATGCGCTTTGTGACTTTCGAGTTCTTGAGACGAATTGCAAGACTTGTTCGCTATTTTCGTCGATATCGCTAATTAGAACATCGAAAGGTATAGAGTTTTTATGATATAGAACAGCCTGCTCTATATTATTTGCAATGAAGACTCGATAACCTGCCGAGGACAGATGAGGAATGATTGCATCGCAAAAGCTACGATTTTTTTCTACGAGCAACAAACGGCGTTCGCGTGTAGCCTTTTTGTTAGTAGTTTCGACTCCTGCAAGGTCTATCGGTAGCGCATTTTCCTCATTGAAGGCTTTTTTCCAAAAGAAGTCCATATCCAAGACTTCGACGCTTTGCTCTTTTATGATAGCACTTCCGATGATTCCATTTTCACCGCTACCACTCACTTCAATTCGCATCGGCTCTTCGATGATATCTAGTACCTCCTCGACTAGGATGCCAGCCCACTTTTCGCCATCGGATAATATCAATACAGGGCGTAGCCCTTCAGCGGGTAACGAGCGCGCATTCTCGATACGCATAATAGGCATAAGAGTTTCATTGTATAGCACTGTTGCACGAGCATTAGGGTACTCGATACGAGAACAATCGATGTGCTCCAAACGATTGATAGCGCTAACGGGTACGACTTTTTTGACGCCATCACCACTATCGAGCATGACTAAAGTAACGCTACTCTCTTGTAGCTGTTGTTGTTCTTCGCGTTCTATTTCTATCTCTGCTGAGTCTAACCCTTGCCCGACCTGCTCTGCTAGATAGTTAGGGTCGACGATAAGAACGACTCTCCCGTCTCCGAGTATGGTATTTCCACTAAAGAAAGGAGTTCCGCGAAGAGGGTCTGATAGCGGCTTGACGACAATTTCTTCGGTATCCTGAATGTCCTCGACGAGTATTCCGAATTGCTGCGCTCCAACCTGTAAGACGACGATATAGTTGTCCTCACTTTGCATGACTCCTTTAAGCATCTGTTGCCCCAGCTCACCTTTTGATAATGATGGCTTGAAGATTACAGGTGGTTTCTGCGATACATAACTAGGAGATAATGCTTCGGCTACGATGTTGCCAAGAGATGCAGCCTCTGCATTATTTTCAGGTAGCGTAGGTAGCGTAGTGTTGCTTGTATCGATGGCGTTGTCGCTAGCCTCGCTAGTCATTGTTGGTATGGTAGTTTTAGATGTATTTTGCAGAATATTGGTTAGTGCAAATAGTTCGCGAATCGAGATAAGCGGCAACAGTTGTTCTCGTAGTTGCAAGACTAGTTTATCTTGCAGTACGCTTACCTGATGTTCTTGTGTTTCGCGGAACGATACGAGTTCGACGATTGAAGTTTGCGGGAATGCGTATCGTTGCCCGCCGACCTTTGCTATCAGCACAGATACGATAGCCAAGGTAAGAGGAATTTTAATGCGGATCTGCGATCCAGTGCCTAGCGTTGAGTTTATTTCTATCTGCCCGCCAATTTTATCTATGTTATTCTTGACAACATCCAAACCGACTCCGCGCCCTGAAACTTCTGTTATTTTATCAGCTGTCGAAAATCCCGATTGAAATAAGAATCGATGCAGTTGTGATTGCGATAGCCTTGCGGCTTCGGCTTCGGAGGCAAAATTTTGATCGATGAGTTTGGTGCGAATTTTTTCATGATCGACTCCTTTTCCATCGTCATAGACCTCTATCATGATCTGCCCGCCTTCTTGATATGCTTTCATGGTAATAGTCCCTTGCTCGTCCTTCCCGCGCCTTACGCGTTCGGCTGGTAGTTCTAATCCATGGTCTATAGCGTTGCGCACGATATGAACTAATGGATCGCGTATCATCTCGATGATTTGTCGATCTAGTTCGGTTTCGGAACCGACCATCTCTAGACGCACTTGCTTGCCCATAGATTTAGCGAGATCGCGAACGAGTCGCGGCAAGGGGTTCCAAGCATTCTGAATTGGCTGCATTCTAGTTTTCATGATGCCTTCTTGTAAGGCTGTTGTGATTTGATTAAGACGCTGTAAAGGAATTGAAAATTCGCTCGATGGGTTTTGCCGTAAAATCTGTAAGAGTTGGTTTCGCGACAAGACCAATTCGGAAACTGAATCCATCAGCTGCTCGATCAAGTCCAAGCGTACGCGCAAACTGGTTATGGAAACGATGGCATTTTGGTTTGAGCTGGCTAATATCCCGCCCTGCCACGCTGTTGTTATGTCCTGTTCGTGGTTTTCTTCGCCCAAGATGGGCACGGAGATGTTATTTGGGCTATCGGCGAAGACTGCGGGTGGCAATGATTGAGTTTCTACTTCGTTTTCAATTTGCTGTTGTTTATCGCTATCCCGTTGCTTTTTACTAATCGCGTTGGCATCTGCTTGTATTTTTGTCTCTCTATCCAAGCGTTTTAATAGGTCTTCGTTATCTTCTTCAGGTTCTTTTCTTTTACTCTCCAAGTTATCGAGGATAGACTTTATATCGTCTAAAGCTTCTAGAACCAAAGAAACGCGCTCGCTTGTGACGCTTTCTGGTGCTTCGTTGAAGGTATTTAGTAAAGATTCGGCTGCGTGGGCTATTTTTTCTAACCGCCGCAGGTCTAGGAATCCGCAAGTTCCCTTGATCGTGTGGACGACTCGGAAGATTTCTGCGAGAGCGTCTTTGTCGCTCGGGTTTTTTTCGAACATGACGAGTCTGCCATCTAACAGACTTATAGATTCGCGAGTTTCGGTTAAAAACTCAGCCAATAGATCATCCATATTTTGCTTTTATCTTCCGTTTATTTAGAGCGAGTTTTCTATCGCGTATTTTATCTACCAAGACTAGATAGTGTATTTTCATACTACTGCATATAGGTTACAGAATGCGTATCCTAGCGTTACCCATTGTAGCGAGTTTTTTTCTTGCAGACAAGAGTAAGCTATACTAGGCTTCTTTTATGGTTTTGCTTTGGGCGCTTTTTGCTCGCTGTGCGGTTGCCTTGCGGGCGACTGTTTTTTACGCTTGTTTTTATCTCTTTTGCGATACCCGTTAGCCTACTTTGTATTTTGCTGTATAATTTCGATCTTGAGCCTTGAGCGATATTAGGCACACTACGGCTATGGCTTCTCCTAGCGAGCGTCTGTCTTTAGCGGCGACTATTTGGTTTGAGGACAATAGCCTTCTCACGGAGTTATTCGGTGCTAGCGCCGAGCGTTTGCGCCGCCTTGGTAGTTTGTATGGAGTTATCCTTGACCATCGAGGCAACGCTGTTATTTGCCGTGGCGATGGCAAGAAGTGTGAGCAAGTGCGCGAGCACCTTGAACACCTCTACACTCGTCTTAAGCGGAACGAGGTTTTGTGCGATGAGGACTTTGATAATGGATATTTTGAGTTAGACTCGCAAGATCAAGATATAACGCGAGACTTATCTCTAGATTTACCGAAAGCGACGATTTCTCCTCGCAATAGTAAGCAAGGTGATTTTTTACGAGAGCTACACTCGAAGCCGCTTGTTTTCGCGCTTGGTCCTGCAGGCACTGGTAAGACTTGCATTGCGCTGTGCTATGGTCTTTCGCTATTGCGCCGCGGCGATGTTGAACGCTTGATTTTATCTCGCCCGGTTGTTGAGGCGGGTGAGCATTTAGGATTTCTACCAGGCGACATGCGTGACAAGGTTGATCCGTATTTGCGCCCGATTTTCGACCTTCTGCACCGCGTGCTTGGCAAGCAAAGCACAGAACGCTTTATCGCTCGTGGGGCGATCGAAATTGCTCCACTTGCCTTTATGCGAGGTCGCACATTGGAGAATGCGTTTCTGTTGCTCGACGAGGCGCAGAACACCTCCCCGCACCAGATGAAGATGTTTTTGACGAGATTAGGCAATGGCTCGCGCATGGCGATTACAGGAGACCCCGGGCAGGCAGACCTTCCGACTGGAAGTAGCAACGGCTTGCTTGATGCAGCGAAACGGCTATCGCACCTGGCACCATTCGTGCGCTTTTCAGCGCACGATGTCGTACGCCATCCGCTAGTGTCTGATATTTTGCAAGCGTATGGGGAAGAGTAAAAACTTTTTTCAATATATGTCCATCAAAGCTACAAACGACTTTCCAACGCCGCCCCCGTCGGTAGTAGAAGAGCTCGTAAGTAAAGACTTCCGCGAAATATACATAGAAACGGATTCTGCTTTATGGCAGCGCGAGGATGGCTTATTAGAGCTAGTCTACTGCGCGGCCGATAGTGCGATGGCGTTTTTTATGGAAAATCAGCAGCAACGCTACGACGACACAAATAGACAACGCTGGAGCCTATCTATCCTCTGCACGCATGATCGGCGTATGCGCGAGTTTAACAGACGCTTTCGCGCAAAGGATTCTATCTGCAGTTCTCTCGCCTTCTCGGCAGATAACGAAACTTACGAGCACGATATGGATAACGGTTCAGCCAGCTATACCTCGCGCCATCTTGGCGACATTGCGCTCGGCTATCGCGCGATGCAACGCGAAGTTGAGCGCTATGATTTAGATAAACGAGCGCATTGTGCGCATATCACGGTTCACGCTGTTGCGCATCTGGTTGGACTGAAGCATGAGACAGCACAACAGCTACAATTTATGGAAGCGAGGGAAGAAGAAATACTACGCCGTCTTGGCTTTCCGAACTCCAACCCGTACGGTGAAGCAAAGTTCGAATCGCAAGGTTCCCCCCAACCCCAACAACCAGTAAATCTCCAGTAAAGCTAATGGCACAAACCACCACTACTAACAATGATCCTCGTAGCCTAGCGACTGCGTTGCTCGCGTGGATGCGTAAACGCTTCGGCGTCAACCCGATTCGCGAGACGATCGGAGAGTTGATAGAAGAAGACAAGAGTTTTGAGCTTGCGCCAGAAGAGCGCACGATGATTTCGAACATTTTAAAAGTCGGCGACAAGACGGTAGCCACCGTTATGGTTCCGCGCACGGACATCCAAGCCCTCGATATCGATACGCCCTATGCTGAGATACTATCGTTCGTTACAGATAAGCCGCACTCGCGCTACCCCGTCTATCAAAAGACATTAGATAGGATAGTCGGCGTTTTACATGTTAAGTCTTTGCTGTTGCACATAGCGCAAAATGGTAGCGGTAACTCCACTACTACGAGTAAGCAAGCAGACAATAATAAAGATAGTATTTTTTCTTTGCGTCGATTACTGCACCCTCCGCTATTCTGCGCGCCTAGCGTGCGAATTTTTGATTTACTGGTTAAGATGCAGCAGCACCGTCGGCAAATTGCTTTTGTTGTAGACGAGTATGGTGGCATCGATGGCATGGCGACTTTAGAGGATGTAGTCGAGGAGATTGTCGGCGAGATACACGATGAGCACGACAATGATTGGGAGCCGATTTGCCACCGTGATGCGGAAGGTAACATCATTGCGGATGCGCGCCTGCCGATAGAAAAATTCGAGGAACGTTTTTCAAGTAACCTAGGCGAGACGGAAGCGGAGACTTTAGGCGGGCTAGTAGTCGCCTTAGCTGGTCGAGTTCCTAACCGTGGAGAATCGATAACCCACCTCTACAGCAACTTAGAGTTTCGTATAATCGAATCATCTGCACGAAGCATAATACGCCTGAAAATTATCGCGACCGAAGGCAATACACTAGACGAGCGTCCTGAGTGAACTAAACGAGATTTGCAGTCATTTGAGCGCACAACGACTTAGAAACGATAGCAGTAGCAATATTGAAAAGCTAGTTTTGCGAACCCTTGTAAGGGGTAGAAGTTCTTTGTTATGCGCTTGCCTTGGGGGAGCTTTATGGAGTCTTGCCTTCGCGCCGTTCTCCATTCTAGCCGCAGGCTACCTATCCTTTGCCCTGCCATGCTTATGGGTAGCGTATGGCCTACCGAAAGCAGGGAACAGAGTTTTTTTGCTGGTGTTTGCTTGGGCTTTCTGCGCCAACATCGCATCGCTATACTGGATAGCTCATGCGGTATACCTCGCATTCGGTTATTCGCTATTGGGTGCGATTTTAGGCTTTCTGGCAATACTAGCAATATGTTGTTACCTTGCTCTCTATCCGCTTGGAGCGGTATTCGCACAACGCTTGTTGCTGCGCTTCAACCCAAGAGCCAGTAGCGTTATCCGCATAGGTTTATTTGTTAGCCTATACGCACTAGCGGAATCGCTTCGCTCGTCAGCCTTTGGTGGTTTTCCTTGGAACCTAGCGGGCTACGCTTGGAATAGCAGTATCTTGCTAGCGCAAATGAGCGCGTTAGGAGGGATAGAGTTAACTAGCCTACTCGCCTTGTGTTCGTATGCTCTCGCGGCGCTAGCCGCCTACCACCTTCTATCTAGACGCTTGCGTAGTGCTTGTATCTACGGGCTGCTTTCTCTTGCTATACCCTTAGCTAGTGCTACGTTCGGCACTTTGCGTCTCGCGCAAGCACCGCCCATAGAGAATGGGGCTCCCGTTGTGCGTATAGTGCAACCTAATATCGAACAGCACAAGAAGTGGCGCGAGCAAGATGCGATAGACAACTTCCGCCACACGATAGCCTTATCGCTACGCCAACGAGCGCATAGCGTATCTTTATTACTTTGGCCTGAGACCGCATTCCCGTATCGCTTGACGACGGAAGATACTGCGCACGGGCAAGTGCTTGTACATCCGTGGATACCGCAACTGCTGGCAGCAGTACCGCGCTGGCTGGTATTTGGCGCGGTTAGGGAGAGCAAGCAACAGCGAGCTAGTGGTTACAAGAACAGCCTACTAATGATAGACAATTTAGGACGCATGCAAGGGCTGTATGACAAGGTTAGACTAGTGCCGTTCGGTGAGTTTATCCCTTTTGCCGATGCTTTTTCTAATACTGCTACAGGGACGCTAACTAGCTTTCCTAGCTTCGAGAGAGGGAATAAAAGCGAGCTTCTAAGCC
Source organism: Alphaproteobacteria bacterium (assembly GCA_014238535.1). Taxonomy (GTDB): domain Bacteria; phylum Pseudomonadota; class Alphaproteobacteria; order JABAAW01; family JABAAW01; genus JABAAW01. The sequence goes on along the minus strand of JABAAW010000003.1, from coordinate 21,083 downwards.
CTACGCCATCCCTGTCTTTGAGCGTGCAAATTTGCTACGAGGCAATTTTTTCTGAATTGCGACCGTTTGTAAAACAAGGAGCAAAACACGAAGATGGGCTAAGCTACGAGCAGCCCGACTTGCTATTTAACGCAACGAACGATGGATGGTTTGGGCATAGTAGCGGTCCTTATCAGCATTTGGAAATGGCGCGAATTCGTGCAATAGAGAGAGGAGTGCCATTGTTTCGTGCTGCTAACACTGGCATTTCGGTAGTTTTCGATGCGTTCGGGCGCGAAATCACGCGCTTGGCGTATGGTGAGGAGGGGTGGCTAGATGCTCCGATACCGCCGAAAACCCAACACCTATTGTTAGTACGAAATTTTGGTAATGCCTTGTTTTGGTTGCTATGGATCAGCCTTAGCACTTGTCTTGTTCTGTTTCATAAAAGATTATAAATACTAGTAAAATATCTGATATTGCGGTAAGTTTATTATCTAATGATAGGTGAACTTTTTAAAAAAATTGCGTGAAAGGAGTAGTAGGGCTATTCTTTTCACAATCAGAATGGAGACAGACATGGCAGAAAAAAACACTTTAGTAACGAAAGGTCGGCGCGGTAAGAAACTCGGCGCAAATGAGATCGACCAATATATGGGAAGCAAGATTCGCTTGCGCCGTACCATGCTGGGCATTAGTCAAAAGAAGCTCGGCGACCTACTATCCCTAACCTTCCAGCAGGTGCAAAAATACGAACGCGGCTTCTCGAGCGTAGGTGGAGCACGGCTGTTCCAGATAGCGCAGGTGCTAGATGTTCCGATCGCATATTTCTTCGAGGGTATGCCCAAAGAGATTCAACGAGTGATGCCGATAAGGCAGCCCAGCTACCGCGTATCAGAACCGAATGCAAAGCCGTTGCTTAAAGAGGATGCCGATGGCGGCTTCAGCGATGACGAACGTCTTACTAAACGCGAAACATTGGAACTAGCGCGCAACTACTACGATCTGACCCCATCTTTACGCCGAACCGTATTGAACCTATGCCGAACGCTCGCTAAGGAAACGCAAGATGAGGTGGAAAAAAAGAAAAGTAAGCGCAAAGGCAGCTAACAAGGCTAATAGTGAGAAGAAGTTATAATAAGAATAGTTAGGATTGGCATAGGGGTTGCGTATATTTTGTGTATATTTTAGCAATGCAGGAAACATCTACATCGCTAATGTTTTTTGTATGCTTTTTTTAACCGACAAACCGTCGCCAGCAGCCTGATTTTTACTACTAGCCTGCGTTTCTTCCTCCAACCGCTCTAGCTGCGAATCGTTGCTAGTATCGCTACTAGTATTACTTGGGCTAGCGGTAGTTTTCTGTTGCGAGTTAGAATGTAAGTTTAGCTGTAAGTGTAAATGAGTATCCATGTGCGGGTATGGTTGCAAGACTTCCTGCAAGTCTAGACATAACGGAGTATGATCGGATGGATTTTCTAGGGCGCGCATAGAACGCTCGACGAAACAATTTTCTAACCGTTCGCTCAGGTAAGGAGAAAGTAAGAACATATCGATGCGTAACCCCTCGTTGCGCTGGAAGCGTGTTCGACGATAGTCCCAATAAGTGTATCCGTTGTCTTTTATGTTACTGCTTGTTTTTGTTTTCACTCTAAATGCGGGGTAGGCATCGACGAGCCCGCTGTTGATTAAACGTTTATAGCTCCTACGACTTTCAACATGCACTAGTGCGTCGTCTCCCATAATCTGTTCGTCGAAGACGTCGCTTGCGAGCGGACAAACATTGAAGTCTCCCCCGAGCAGGAATGCTCGCCCTTCTGGCAATAGGTTATGCTCGACATGTAGGTATAGTCGCTCCATCCACGCTAGCTTGTAGCGAAACTTCTCGCTTAGGTTGTCATCGGCGTGCGAATCATCGTTATGGGCATCGTTATGGGCACCGTTATGGACATCATCTCTAATGGGATTACCATTGGGAGCGTATATGCTTGCTACGACGATACCGTGCGTTAACACCTCTAGGTATCGTGCTTGGCTATCATCTCTATTGCTCGCTTCGAGTAGCTGTTGTGTCTCTGCGCTAGTATTTTTTTTATTGTACCCGCTTGCCTGAGGCAGGGCTGTTCTTCGCACAAGCATATTTTTATCGCGCGATAACACAGCCACCCCGTTGTATCCTTTTTCAGCGATGAATGCGACCTTCCACCCCACCTCCTGCATTGCAGCCAAAGGAAAACGCTCTACGGGAGTTTTCAGTTCTTGCAAGAGAGCGACATCGACGGATTTTTTGTCGAGAAAATCGAGCAAAGCATCCAGTCGCTTAGCAATCGAGTTCACATTAAAGGTTATGACACGCAAGGTACTATAGTTTTTTTATAGCGCGAAGGATACGCCGCACCCGCATGCATTGTGAGCTTTTTCGATCCGCAGGTTGAAGTTTTCTCCGATGATATCTTTTGTAAAGCCTAGTTCGCTTTTACCCAAGGTATGAGCCGATAGTTTGTCTATCAAGACTCGCACGCCGTCTTGTTGAATTTCTAGATCGTTATTTCTGCGCACCTTATCGATTGAGAATTCGCTACGATAACCAGAGCAGCCGCCGGAGTAAATCCGAATTCGCAAGGTTAGTTCTGCGTCGCCTTCCTCCTTTCGCAGTTCGCGCAAGCGTGCGACTGCACTTTCGCTCAGTGTTAGCGCGCTGTTTTGCTCGAGCGAATCGGCACTCGTCTGCTGCTGCTTCGATGCCGAACCGCGTTGTTCTGATTTAGCCTTTGCTATATTTGCGTCCCGTGTAGCGAGCGCTACGAATGGGTCTTCCTCTATGTATTCCACTTTTTTGTGCTTGTTGTTTTCAGCTAGCATGTGCTTGCGATCTAATCGCAGTTACGAGTTTTTTAGGCTTGCTTTTCTTTATTCCTTGACCATACTAGCAGGAATGGGCAGTGATTTCTATGAGGTTTGGCTCTATGCGCGAAGGTCGACAGCGCGAGTGCGACTTTCGCATGGCGGCTCGCGTGGCGTCATCCTACCGGAGATTTTTTCAGGCGAATCGCTGAGGCTAGAACCTTTGCGTAACCCGCGCAAAAAGAATAAGAGTAGCGCACGCATCCTCTCCTTCCGTAGCAAGAAGGACGAGCGCAAGATGGGTGAGAGAATGGGTCGCGCAGCACAAAAGAATTTCGATATAGACGCTCGCAAGAAGACGCGATGAGTTTGCTGGTAACGGTATTACTTGGTATCGCGATGCTTTCAGTTTTGCTTGCTTTGTTTGGCGGATTTTATGCAATGACGCGAGGGAGCGAGTTTAGCCGCAAGCATAGTAATCGCTTTATGCGCACGCGCGTATTGTTGCAAGCGCTGGCGTTGCTGTTATTTTTTTTGCTTTTGCTACAAAGCCGTTAGCGTTCGGTTAGACGAGTGCGCGGTATAGATTATGCGTATCACGCGTGTATATACGAAGAGTGGCGATGGGGGTAAGACGCGTCTTGGCGACGGATCATTACGCGACAAGGACGATGTGCGAATCGAGGCGTATGGCACGATAGACGAGTTAAACGCCGCGTTAGGATTAGCGGTTTTTAGCGCTAGCGGAGACAAGACCCTTTTAGATTTACTTACTCGAGTTCAAAACCACTTGTTCGACATAGGCTCGGACCTATGCCGACCTGAGAGCGTAGACAAGACGAAACGTTTCCCCGAAAAGCGAGCACTATGGTTAGAGCAACAGATCGATGAGTGCAACGCTAGACTCAAGCCGTTAGAAAACTTTATACTGCCAGCGGGTAGTGCGCTTTCTTGCCACCTGCACCTTGCACGCACGCTAGCACGCCGAGCCGAACGACGCGTCATAGCGCTAGTGGCAAAGGAGGAAGGAGTTTCGGTAGGAATTCGTATCTACTTAAACCGTCTTTCAGATCTACTGTTTGTTCTCGCACGCTTTCACAACGAGCGCGGAGAAAAAGACATATTATGGCAACCAAACGAGGATTAAACTATCAAGCATGCCCGCTATCGAAACCCCCGCTGTAGATAATAATGTTACCGCACCGAATTTTAGCTTGCTCGCAACAGATGGGAGGACGCATTCGCGCGATGGCTTGCTACAGGAGAACGGCTTACTAGTCGCTTTTTTATGCAACCATTGCCCCTATGTTAAAGCTGTCATTGGACGCTTTGTCGAAGACGCAAACGATGCGAAAGCCTTACAGATTGGCGTTGCTGCGATAATGTCAAACGATACGAAGAGGTACCCGCAAGATTCTTTCGATAACATGAAGATTTTTGCTGCCGACAATGCCTTCCCTTTCCCGTATCTATATGACGAAACGCAAGATATAGCGCGCGCTTATGATGCGGTGTGCACGCCGGATTTTTTTCTTTTCGACAAGAGTTTAAAGTTAGTCTATCGCGGACGAATAGATGACGCTGGCATGGATAAATCCCCTGCGTCTCGTACGCGCGAACTGCTGGAAGCGACGCGTAGCCTTGCGCTTGATGGAGCTGTTGCACCGCGACGGCAGTTTTCGAGCATCGGCTGCTCGATCAAATGGAAGTCGGTTGAGGACAAATAAATTTTATCTCGCGCATTCTTACTCGCTGCTTTGCCTATCGATAAACTCTAGTAGCGAATAGCACTGCAATCCACTATGCCATGCGAGCCCGATCTCGCATGTTCGACTACTACTAACGACTACGGGCGGCGTTTTATATTTTTTGCCTGCGAGTTCGAGCAAACCCGCCAATGCGTGCTTATTTAGATTGGCGTCCTTAAAACCGAGGTCGCCGCCAAAACCGCAACATAAAGTCTTAGATGCGACTAGTGGCGCGTGCAAGGATACTTGCTTTAGGGTAGCGATGAAATCTTCCTCCAAGCCAGCGCGACGAGAAGCGCATGGTAGGTGCGCGATAACGGGTCCGCTTGCGACCTGCAGCTTACTTTGCAACCGCGGTAGCAAGCATTTGCGCGAGAAGGCTATAGAATCGAGAATCTTTACATCGCTAAATCGTGCCAGCGACTGCAGACGCCGTGCGCACGGGGCAGCGTCGCAGACAAGCGGATAGTGCCCCTGCTGCACCTCTGGAGCAAGGTGTGAGTGGAGACGTTCAGCCGCCCGCTCCGCACTCTTGTAATAACCCTTACTGTGATAGGCGAGCCCGCAACAAAGTTTGTTAGCCGCGCGTAGCCTAGTGACATTTTCGATAGAAGCTTTGTAGCAGAGGTTTGCCATCGTCTCTTCGAGAGGTGCGAGCACTTTGCTTGCATATACAGAGCCAAATAAGCGCGAAGGACAACTCGGAAAGAATACAAAAGAGCTCGTGCTTGCAGTTTTGCAGACGCTTCCCTTCCCTACGGGTTTAGCGCCACCTAAACGATTGTCTAGCGCGTTGCTGCTGCGTGGTGCGCGTGGAGGGTTGGCAAACAACTCTAGCGTCAAGTTGAGAGGAGACAAAGATACGAATCGGTGTAGCCGTGCTGCCGCGCCTAGACCAAATCTGCGCCGAACAAAGACGAGGCATCGTAGGGCGAATCTAACGAACGCTACTACAAATGCGAAGTAACGCTCGCTAATGCTTGCAAGCATTATGGATAATCGAGAATGCTGTTGCTCGAGCTCGCGCCGCATCAGCTCACCCGTATCGATTCCGACAGGGCAGACGCTATGGCATAGAGAATCGCCTACGCACGATGCGATTGCGGCACGGCGGAAATAAATCTCCTCTGCGCGCGAAAATTTTCTAGCAGCACGCGTGCGCAGGGCTACTATTCGCTGACGCGGTGTCATTGTGTAGCTTGCTGTTGGGCAAACGCGCTCGCAAAAGCCGCATTCTGTGCACATGTCTGCGGCGCTTCCAACATGTGATATCTGCTTTAGATTATCGACATGCGCCATCGGATCATCGTTTATTACGACACCTGGATTTAGAATACCCATCGGGTCCATAGTATTTTTGAGTCGTTTCATCATCGACAAAGCCTTAGCGCCCCATTCGCGCACTACGAAAGGAGCCATCTTGCGTCCTGTTCCATGCTCGCCCTTTAGTGCGCCGTCGAAGTGGTCTACGACCATGGTTACGAGATCGCCTAGCAACCCCTCGTATCGCTTCATGCCCTCTTTTGTTGAAAGGTCGAGCGCGAGGCAAGCGTGCAGGTTGCCGTCGCGTGCATGCCCGAAGATGATTCCTTCCTTTTTATAGCCGTGCTTGTCAAAAACTGCGCGGAAGGCGAGAGCGCCCTCTGCTAGCCTTTCGAGTGGAAAGACTAAATCTTCTTGCATGAAGAATGTTCCAAGAGCACGGTTTTTACCCAAACTAGGATACATGCCCTTGCGCATATCCCAGTACGCGCTGTAAAGACGAGCATCGTTAGTGAATCCTGTCTGTAGCAAGATGGGGAACTCGGAGAGTATGCGCTCGACCGTAGCGATTCGTGGAGCGCACTCGTCAACACTTGAGCCATGCACGTCGATCAGCAAGAACGCACAAGCATCATCGAAGGAGCGAGCTTGCTCGGGGAAATGCTTTAGCATCTGTATGCTGCGAATAGCTTCGCGATCGGCGATTTCGATGGCTGCGGTGACGGCGGCCTTTTTCAAGCGTATGGTAGCCCTACAAGCGGCATCGAAAGTAGGAAAGAACACGAGGTTTGCAACCTTACACCGAGCGTCTTCTACTGTACGATAGCGCGCTTCGCTGACGAACGCCAAACTACCCTCAGAGCCTATTACTGCATGCGCTAGGATATCGATCGGCTGCTCGTAATCTATGAACGAGTTTAGTCCGTAGCCCATGGTATTCTTCATTTTGTATTTTTCGATGATGCGGCTACGCAACTTGTTATCGGTTTTTATCTCTTTAGCGATCTTGCTTATATCTGCGAGCATTTGCCTATGGCTTTGAGTAAACGCTACACGCGATTCCTCGTCGCCTGTATCCAAGATAGTTCCATCGAACAGCACTAGGCGTAGCGATTCGATAGTGCGATAGCTATTCTGTTCTGTGCCGCAACACATGCCGCTTGAGTTATTTGCGACGATTCCACCTATTTGTGCGCTCGCCAAAGATGCGGGGTCTGGTCCTATTTTACGCCCGTATGATGCGAGCACGGCATTAGCCGCACCGCCTGTTATGCTTGGTCCCAATGCGATTCGTGCGCCGTCATCTGAAATACGCACCTGACGCCAGAAAGGCGTATCTAGTTGCACGAGCACCGAATCGGTAACGGCTTGCCCTGACAAACTAGTCCCGGCGGCGCGGAAGGTTATAGCGATGGAGAATTCGCGCGCGCAAAGCAGAACTGCTTGCACCTCTTGCTCGTCGCGCACGAGCACGACTATGCGTGGCAGTAAGCGATAGATAGAGGCATCGTGGCCTAGCGTTTCACACGCAAGGGTATTTGTTATTACGCGTTCAGGGCTTATGAACTGGCATACTCGTTCGTGGAAGCGCGCAAAAGCGTCATTTTCGGCGATGTTAATTTTTGCGGTTTCCAAGTTATCGCTATGCGCTACCTCTGCCATGCATGAAACCTTACTTGTCTATAGTGCTGATTAGGTAGAAGTCGACTTATTTTTCTTTACTTTTTTTTACAGGAGGCATGGCTTCGAGACCCTCGTCTGCTTCTTTTTGCTGGCGGTCCCACATAGCTGCATATAATTTGCCATTTTTCAGAAGTTGCGAGTGCTTACCCCGCTCGACGATCTTACCTTCGAATAGCACCAATATCTCTTCTGCGTCGGTTATAGTTGAGAGTCGATGCGCGATCATCAAAGTTGTGCGGTTTTCCATCAACTCTTTAAGGTTTTTTTGTATTTCCTGCTCTGTATTACTATCGAGCGCGGACGTTGCCTCGTCGAGGATTAAGATTCCGGGATTTTTCAATAATGTACGCGCGATGGCTACTCGTTGCTTTTCTCCACCAGATAGTTTCAGCCCGCGTTCCCCGACGGCTGTTTGGTATGCTTCAGGCAAGCTCATTATGAACTCGTGTATATGCGCCATGCGGGCTGCGCGCTCGACATCTGCTGCGCGTGCGTGCGGATTCCCATAGAGTATATTGTAGTAGATGGTGTCGTTGAAAAGCACTGTGTCTTGGGGGACGACACCTATATTAGCGTGTAGACTCTCTTGAGTTAGGTTTCGCAAATCGTAAGCTGAAATGGATATGGTTCCTTTTTGGACGTCGTAGAAGCGATATAACAAGCGTGCGATTGTAGATTTTCCCGAGCCTGAAGGTCCGACTATTGCGAGTCGTTTGCCGTGCGGTATATGGAATGAAATATCCTGTAGTATTTGTCGCGCAGAATCACTAGACGATCCGTACGAGAAAGAAACTTTGTCGAAGATGACCTCTGGTGAGTTTGTCTTTAGCTTCGTTGCAGCCGAGCGATCGCTAATAGTTGGAGTTTCGTCGGTGAGTGAGAACAAGTCGTCCATATCGGTCAAGGACTGCCTAGTTTGTCGATATACGAATCCTAAGAAATCGAGAGGCAAGTATAGCTGCAACAAATATGTATTTACGAGGACGAAGTCGCCGATGCTTAGCGTTCCATCAACGACGCCTTTGCCTGCGATAAGCAAGATTGTAATCAAACCGAGTGCGATTATTACAGACTGCCCTAAGTTTACATAGGACAAGGAGGTTAGACTTTTGACGGCGGCGTTTTCGTATACTTTCAGAGCACTATCGAGTCGCTGTTTTTCGTGCGCTTCGTTGCCGAAGTATTTGACTGTTTCGAAGTTTATCAACGAGTCGATGGCTTTTCCGTGCGCGTCATTATCGGCATAATTCATCTCGCGCCGAAATTGTAGTCTCCATTCCGTAACGAAAAGCGTAAAAAGTATGTAACTACCTATGGTTAGTAACGTTATCGCAACGAATAATAAGCTGAATCGTCCCCACAGCACGATTGCCACCAACCCTATCTGCAACAGAGTCGGAAGGATGTTGAAAAGCATAAACTCAAGCAAGAACTCGATCGACTTGACGCCTCGCTCTATCACTCGACTCAAGCCACCCATGCGCCGATCTAAGTGGAAGGCTAAGCTCAACTCTAGCAAATGCTCAAATACGGAGAGCGCAATCTTGCGAACTGCACTTTGGGCGACGCGTGCAAACAAGAAACGCCGTATCTCGCTGAAGAAACTCGCGAGCATACGAACAAAACCATAGGAGAGGATTAATCCAATCGGTAAGGCTACCGCCCGCGCGACTCCGCTATCTGATGCATCCCCCGCCAAACGATCAACCGCGCCCTTCAACAACAGAGGCGCATAAACTCCTGCGATAACCGACGCAAGAAGAAAAATAACCATCAAGGTTATCTTGAACCTTGTTTTGCTGTCGCCCACCGGCCATAGAAATGGCGTCAGGCGCGAAAGCGCTTTCATATTACGCGCGAAACTACCATCCGCGTCGGCGAAAAGAGACGACGGTTTAGACTTAGCAGAAGATGAAGATGTTGATGATGCGACCATAGTCTAGCCATTATAGCGAGCGCAAGGCGAACACACAACGCTAACGACAGAAGGTAAAGACTATAGGTTAAAGAATTATTTTCGCGAACAGCTATGCTGGAGCAGCTATGCTGGAGCAGCTATGCTGAAAGTATCGCTTCTACTTTTGTGCAAATATGCGCTAGCGACAAGTTTTTAATTTCAAAATTGCTGTTATTTAAACGGAAAAGGACGGCTCGGGGGGGAGCCGTCCCTTTCGCTTCGTACAAGAAAAGTCAAGGACGAGGAGATTATCCTCATATTGTTAGCTTATATCAGCCAAGCATCCTATGCCCTTTCAAGTGTCTTTGTTGTTGTGTAATCGAAACAAACCTTAGAAGGCAGCCTTGGCACGAAATACACCGGTGAAACCAGAACCATCATTGATAGCGTTGTTGAGATGACTTTCTCCGTATCCAAGGTCAAGACCCAAGGTTACGCCAGGCAAGACAGCATAGTCGCCGCTAACAAATACAATGTATCTCTCAGCTTCATAGCCATCGCCGGTATCCAAGAATTCGACACCAGAGGTCAACGATACATTGGCTGAGCTACCGATTGCGTATGCAATACCTGCACTCCAATCGATATCAATTTCTTTCGAATCATGCCCGAGGTCTTCGATGGTTACACCTGTAGCGAAGGAAGCACCAGCGCCAGCGATTTTGAAACCTACTCCAAGACCACCGTAACCATTGTCATCACCGTCTGCTGCATTGTCAGCAGCAATCGCTGTATCACCCCATACGAGCGAGAATGCATAGTCTACACCTGCATCAGAGCGACCGTACTGTGCACCGATGCCGACACCCAAGGCGCCGCCGTCGGTATCAGTAGGGCCACCATTAGTTGCGTAGGAAATCGAGACACCGCCCTGCAAGCCAGCAATGACTGGCGACAAGTAAGTTACTTTCAAGTCATCAGACGAATCGCCGTTACCTGCAGTTCCACCTAGGTCACCAGAACCGACTCCATCACCAACTGAGTGGTGATCACCATCGATACCGCCAGTAGCAGCAGCTACAGTAGCACCATAGATTTTGAAGGTATCTTCCGCACCATCGTTAGCGCCAAACTCGACGGAACCGAAGTTACCAGCGATTTTCAGCGATAGTTCGTCGACGCGCACGATGTCACCAACATTGATATCATCTTCTTGACCACCGATGGTAACCGTCTGCGCATCATCTACTGATACACCAGAGAAGTCGAGATCGATATGCGTGCTGATATCGATTCCACTATCGGTTGTCGCTGCACCATTGATTTCCAGCTCAGCAGAAATTAGCGTGAAAAAGCCAGTGTTTTTGACAGCACCTACATTCGCAGCAACAGCAGCTTCTTCAGCAGCTATCTCTTCTGGAGTTGGGACTTCTTCATCTGCTCGAGCTGCCGCTGTTACAATTTCACGATCCCCAGAACCTGAAGCATACTTCAAGTAAAATTTGACGGCACCACTGGTAGTGACTGTGAACGCAGAACCTGCATTACCGCCACCTTCCGTAGCACCAAAATCTGCACGACCTGGGTCTTGTGCTTGCGCCGCGCCTGAGAACGCGACAAACGCCGCAACCGCAGTCGAGGCTAAAAGAACTTTCTTCATGGGTTTCCTCCTATATATAAAAGCTCACAATTTTCAGCAAAACCCCCCCTTTGCGCTACCTTATAATTGGTAGTTCATAACGAGAAATAATTTTGCCTTCACTTCACCGACCCCCCGTTCTTATAAATCGAGAGAAGCAAAGCGTGTTTGCGTTGTTTTACAAACAAATTGTTATTAGGTCAAGTTTTTTTTCACATTTTTGTTACTTTTCTTACTTCCCTACGCCTTTTATTGAGTAAAAATTGCTGTGTTTCTTGTGTAAACTTCGCATAAAAATTGTAGAATTTTGTATCTAACGCCCGACCTAGAAGACTCAAGGAGATTATTGGATGACACCACCTATAGAGTTAATGTGTTATCTAACGCGGCAACTATGTGTTAAAACTTGAACCATAGAGCCTATTATATTTTATGAGATTGAGTGTGAATATGAGCCAACATCAACCCCACCACCCGCCTTTGAAGATACTACTGGCATCGCCTCGCGGCTTCTGCGCGGGCGTAGAACGAGCGGTTGCGATAGTCGAGCAAGCGTTAGAACAACATGGGCAACCGATTTATGTGCGCCATCAGATTGTCCACAACGCCTTCGTTGTAGAATCGTTGCAAAGGAAAGGAGTTATCTTCGTCGATAACCTAGACGATATACCAGCCCACCACCAAGAAACGCGCCCTATTATTTTCTCGGCGCACGGAGTGGCTAAAGCCATTACACGAAGCGCAGAAGAGAAAAAAATGTTCGCGATAAATGCGACTTGCCCGCTGGTTGAAAAAGTTCACCGCGAGGTTGAGCGCTTCCAAAGAGATAAATTCCACATTTTACTGATCGGGCACAAACACCACCCCGAAGTAGTCGGCACGATGGGACAACTGACGCCAAACTCTAAGCTGCCTCCGATAACGCTAATCGAAACAAGAACCGATGCGGAAAACTTTATCGCGGATGGAAGACCGCTTGCCTATGTAACGCAAACGACCCTATCGCTTGACGACACCAAAGAGATAACGGATGTGCTAAAGAGACGCTTTCCTGAGATACTAACACCCAAAAAAGGAGATATTTGCTACGCAACCACGAATCGTCAAAACGCAGTCAAAGCCATCGCCCCGCAGTGCGATATGTTGTTAGTGCTTGGTGCTGAAAACTCCTCGAACTCTATGCGACTGCTCGAGATCGCGCAAAAACTCAGTAAGAGAGCAATCCTGATAAACGATAGCAACGACTTACCCGAAATCGATAGTAGCGTCCAAACACTAGGAATAACAGCTTCTGCCTCCGCGCCAGAAATACTGGTGCAGCAAACGATCGAGAGCTTGAAAAAATCACGGGAGGTAACCTTGCAAGATGTACCGATAACCAGAGAATCTGTTGTATTTAAAATGCCAAAAATAGCACCCAAAATAACATCTAAGATTATGAATACTACGGCATCTGCGACATGATAAAAATTTTCACAGATGGTGCCTGCTTAGGAAACCCAGGACCTGGCGGATGGGCGGCGTTGATAAAATATCCCGACCAGAATCAGTGGCAGAAAATTGTCGGCGCGGAAATGGCGACAACCAACAACCGAATGGAGCTGACCGCTGCTATCAAAGCGATGGAGAATGTACGAAACGACCACCTTGACGCTAGCAAGGACACCATAGCAGAGGTTCCCATCATCATACATTCGGATAGCCAGTACCTAGTCAAGGGTATGAATCTCTGGATAAAGGATTGGCAAAAAAGAGGGTGGAAGACGGCTGGCAAGAAGAGTGTGCAAAACATTGACCTATGGCAAAAGTTACTCGAGCTATCGCAAGGGCTAAGCCCTCGACCGCAATTCGCTTGGGTTAGGGGACACGAGGGCAATCCTAAGAATGAAGAAGTAGACCGCTTGGCAAAAAAAGCTGCCGAAGGAGCCGAACACACATCTTACACCCAGCCACTATAGATATAGACTAGTAGTAGCGAGCATAGAACATGCCACCTGCACCATTCGCTAATCCGCAACTGGATTTAGAATCACCAGCACCAAAAAAACCCTCTGTGCCAAAAGACGCTGCTACGAGCACGCCAATGATGGCGCAGTACTGGCGGATAAAGAAACAGCACCTCGATTGCCTACTTTTCTACCGCATGGGAGACTTCTACGAGTTATTTTTCGATGACGCTGAGAAAGCTGCCGCCGCGCTAGATATCGCGCTAACCGAGCGCGGTTCGCACAACGGGAAACCTGTGAAGATGTGTGGCGTGCCAGCCCATTCGCACGAACCGTATCTCGCAAAGTTGATACGACAAGGCTTCCGCGTCGCGATCTGCGAGCAAACCGAAGACCCGAAAGAAGCAAAAGAAAGACGAGGCAGCTACGCTATCGTTGAGCGCGCTGTTGTGCGCACCATAACCCCAGGCACCATAACCGAAGAAGCATTCCTAGACGCAAGAAAACCATGCGTGATATGCGCGGTTGCCTCCATAGATAGAGGAGGCAAAAACAGCTCTGCCATCGCTTGGCTCGACTTGACCGCGACGACATTCTTTTGCCAAAAAATCGAAATCGGAGACCTATTCTCCAACCTAGCGCGAATAGAACCTCGTGAAATAATTCTGCCAGAAGAGGTATTGTGCCAAACGCAATTGTTCGAAACCCTAGAGACATACAAAGACGCGCTAACGCCCCTTCCAAAAAGTCGCTTCGATAGCGAAAACGCCGCGACCTTCCTAAAGAGGTACTTTAATATCGATAATCTGCAAGCGTTTGGAAAGCTGGAAAGAGCAGAAATAGCCGCCGCAGGAACCTTGCTCGATTATGTGCAACTGACGCAAGGAGACGCGACACCAGATATAAAAAACCTGAAAGCATTCTCGCAAGCTACGCAGCTGGAAATAGACGCAACGACTCGGCGAACGCTGGAGATATTTGAAACGACTTCCGACAGCCCACGCGCGACGCTTATCGCTAATATCGACGATTGCAAAACGGCTATGGGCGCAAGGTTGCTGAGGGAGCGCATCGCGAATCCGACAAAAAATGTTAAACAGCTGAACGCCCACCTCGACGCTATCGAATTCTTTCTGCTACAAAAAAACGCTGCCAATGAAGTTGCGGAAACTCTAAAGGGGTGCCCTGATGGAATACGCGCATTGGCAAGAATTGCCTTGCAAAGAGGAACGCCGCGCGACCTCGGTGCTGTTGCTGGAACGCTAACGCGAGCCTGCAGAAGCAAGATGCTACTAGAAAAAATCGCAAGCCAAAGTAAAGAAAAAAGCAAAGAGAATAAAATAGATGAATTGCCAGACGAGATACACAACGCAAAAAAAATGCTCGGTTCATTGGAAGCCCTCGAGCAAAAGCTCAGACAAGCACTTCTCGATAATCTACCGACACTCGCGAAAATGGGCGGCTTCCTATCGGAGAGTTTTGCGCCAGAGCTGCAGCATCTGCGAATCAAAAAAGACGAAGCCTTACGAAAGCTAAAAACGATCGAATACAACGCGAGACAAATTACAAGCATCGATAGCCTGAAAGTAAAATATAACGCGATCATCGGCTATTTTTTCGAAGTCACGGCAAAAAATGCCGCGAAGATGCACGATCACTCGCAGAAGATAGCCGAAAGGCAGAACATCTTTACGCATAGACAGAGCACAGCGTCCGCCGCCAGATTCTCATCGAGCGCGCTAGAAGAATGCGCGCACGAGATAGCACAAACGCAAGAACAATTAAGCGCCTGCGAAACCAGACTCTACGAAGAGCTGGTTGAAGAAGTCGTCGCACAACGAAATAGGCTACGAAATGCCTTCGAGGCCATCGCGTATATCGACCTCAGCGCTGCCCTCGCAAGAATTGCCGAAGAGCGAAACTATACCAGACCGAAGTTTCTCGATGAGCCCTTGCTCGAAATACACAAAGCACGGCACCCAGTGCTAGAAGTAATGCAGCACTCGCAAAGCCAAAGCTACGACACAACATTCGTTGCTAACGATTGCACCTGCGACGAACAAAACTTCTTCAAGCTGATAACTGGACCCAATATGGCAGGAAAAAGCACGTACCTCAGGCAGAATGCACTGATAATACTAATGGCGCAAAGCGGCTGCTTCGTGCCAGCCGAATCTTGCAGTTTAGGAGTCGTCGACCGCCTATGCTCTCGTATGGGAGCAGCCGACGATATCGCTGGCGGAAAATCCACCTTCATGCTCGAGATGTCGGAAACCGCCGCGATAATTCGCCAAGCGACAAAGCACTCTTTCTTAATACTCGATGAAATAGGACGAGGGACCGCAACATACGATGGGCTCGCAATAGCTTGGGCGATAGTCGAATACCTAGTAGCAGAAACTAAGTGCAGAACGCTATTTGCGACGCACTACCACGAACTCACAGAGTTGGACAAGACCCTAAAACCGCTGGAAATTATGTATATGAAAATACTCGAAGAACAAGGCGGTATTGTCTTCCAATATAAAATAGCCAAAGGAGCGACAGGGCGATCATACGGCATACATGTCGCAGAGCGGGCTGGATTGCCACGCACCATACTCGCACGCGCAAGGCAAGTGCTCGCACAACTTGAGAAACAAAGTTTTGAGAAAAAACTCTGCCGCAAGACGATGGCAGAGCAAATTACGAACGCTAAAGATTCGCAACAAGACCCGCGCCAGCAACAAGTAATCGATGCGCTTGAGCAGATCGAGCCGGATTCGCTATCGCCTAAAGAAGCACTAGAAAAGCTATACACCCTACGCGCGATTGCGCGAAGGTGAGGGGGCTAAAGAGAAAAGCTAGGTTTCTGGTTTTTCCAAAATCCGAAGTAAATACTATAGCGCAGCTATGTTGTCTCGATGTGCGGTAGCAAGCCAAAGTATGCGCAAAACATATAAAGCAGAGCACGAAAAACTAGCGTCCAGAAGGCCGCGTACAAAGGAACTAAAAACGGCGGTATAAATCTTGGAGTTATCGGCACAATGAAACTAAAGTACGGATCGACTACTCGATGGAATGCGCGGTAGATCGGATTTTTGCTATTAGGACGGAAAAATATATCCAGCAAGAAGACGCCAAAGCTTGTGTACATCAGAGCCGCGAAGACGAAGTTGGGGATATGGTAATACCAGTATGAAAAAAACTCTACCATCAAAAATCTATGTAGTCTTTTGTGTTCTTTTTTTTCAAACCTTGCACTAACGAGCGCACTGCAAATGTGATGGAGAAAAGCATGGTTAAAACAATATGTAGCATTGATGGTAAGGATTAAGCGATGGGTAAAAAATAAGGGAGGAGCGGTTAGGCTCCTCCCTACATTTTATTACAAAACGAATAGCAAATAAAGGCTATCTGTTTTGCGCTAGAGCCTTTCCTCGCGGAATACGCAGCTCGTCAATGAAGCGTTGCATTTCAATCGATGGCGATTTGGTAGCCAAGCTGACGACGATCATGGTTATGAATCCTGCGGGTATTCCGAAGAGCCCTGCGGAAATATTACCAACACCGAAAATCAGATCCATGCCTCCATAACGGGTGCCGACCAGGTACCACATGCAAACACCGAAGCCAACAAGCATGCCAACGACGGCACCTGCCTTATTCGCTCGTTTCCACCAAATACCAAGCACGAGAGCTGGGAATAGCCCTGATGCGGCGATTGAGAAAGCCCAGGCGACCATCGATAAGATATCGGCTGGTTTTGTGCGAGCAAGCATGGCAGCCCCGAAGGCTATGACTACGAGCAGAATGCGCGCAACGATCAGTCTCGTTTCAGCATCTGCTTTAGGGTTAACCATTCGATAGTAGACATCGTGGCTAAATGCATTGGCAATAGCGAGAAGCAGACCATCGGCAGTTGAAAGTGCTGCGGCCAAGCCTCCTGCTGCGACAAGCCCCGAGATAACATACGGTAAGCCGGCTATCTCTGGCGTTGCCAAAACGACGATGTCGCGGTTAATTTTGAGTTCTGCGAGCTGCAGTATTCCATCACCATTACCATCGGCAATAGTTAGCAGACCGACATTGCTCCACAGAGCGACCCAGTCAGGCAAAGCAGTTATTTGCGAACCGATAACATTTGCATATATCTCGTATTTCGCAAAAGCTGCGTATGCAGGAGCGGTGAAGTACAGGAAAAATATGAACAACAAAGCCCAACCGACCGAAAGACGAGCCGACCTCACCCCTGGTGTTGTGAAGAAGCGCATCAATACATGTGGTAGCGATGCAGTTCCCAACATCAAGCAAACTATCAAGCCAAAGAAATTCAGAGGATTGTAGTTAGTGAAAGGCTGAACTGTTAGTTTAGTGACGCCTATACTCTGCTCTAGTGCTGTAATTTTCTCTAACACACCCCCATACATCAGTTGCGGAATAGGCAAGCCGGTGATTTGATATGAGAGAATAACAACGGGCACCATGTATGCGACGATCAGTACTATGTACTGTGCCACCTGCGTCCATGTGACTCCCCGCATTCCGCCAAGCATAGAACAGACCAAAATACCTGTAAGACCAATGAAGACCGCCCATTCGAAGGGGATCTGCAAAAACCGTGAGGTAATGATACCGGTTGCATAGGTTTGCGCAGTGACATAAGTGAAAGAACAGCAGAACAGTATAACGATACCGATAAGACGTGCGAAGTTTCCGCCGTAACGGGAACCCAAAAAGTCTGGCACTGTATATGCACCGAATTTACGCAAGTATGGCGCGAGTAAGATAGCGACTAGCACATAACCGCCGGTCCACCCGACGACGAAAGCCAAGCCATCGTAGCCCAGAATGTACAAAGAGCCAGCCATACCGACAAAGGATGCACCTGACATCCAGTCTGCGGCTGTTGCCATTCCATTGAATACAGGAGGGACCTCTCGACCCGCGACATAGTATTGGCTCACCTGCGCCGTTCGCGCTAGCACACCAATGACTGCGTAGATACAAATAGTCATCGCGATAAACAAATATCCGATGACGCTATTAGGAACCCCTACTTGTTCGAGAACCGCCATAAGTATGACGAATGCTAAGAACCCTAAGGTATAGTATCCGTATATCTTACCTAGGTTTTCGATAAAACCTTTTTTCTTACCCATGACTATTTTCCCTCTTTTTCGTGTAAATCAAATTTTTTATCGATTGTATGTTGTCTTCTAGCGTACCAGAAGATTAAAACGACAAAAGCAATTAAAGAACCTTGAGATGCCATATAGAATCCCAAAGGAAAATTTAAGAATGTGATAGCGTTAAGCTTCTCTACAAAAGCATGGATGCCGAAGCTAAAGAATGCCCAAATGGCGAGCACTATCCACATCAATGTTCGAGTTTTTGCCCAATGTTGTTCGCTTTTACTTGCCATAGGTAAAATACCTCCTAAAAAATCGGTGAAGTAAAACACTGCTCGTTTAACACATAAACATAGACTAGGCAACATTTAATTTGTTTTCTTATACATTTTCAGATTGAAACAGCTTACTGTTGCTAGCATTATCGCTAACTTTTGGAGTGCAATTTAGTTTATCCAGAGCTCCAGAGCTTATGTTGCTTATACTTGTTGGCGAAAAGGCGAATAAATATAATAATCCCACCTAGAGCCCATCTATTTTCCATACTACCACCAGCAAAATCGACAAAGCCTTGCCTCACACCGCCCCACATCGCCCCACATTCCTTCTGCAAGTTCGGCGTTTGCTAGCAAGTATCGTAGAGCAGATTGGACGCATTAGCCCGCAGCACATTACGAGCCGCTCGCAGCTTCTATACTTTCTAGATAAGAACGCCGCCTATATTGCGCAAAAATGCTCGTATGCATATTGCCATGCGCGAATGGGAAAGCTCGCCTACGATGCCTTGAAAGAATCCTTTTTTCAACAAAAGATGGAAGTATGTCGCTGGGAGGGGTTTGCGGTTATCCTCTCCGACCTATTACTTATAACTGCTTTTTGGTTTAAAGATCAGCTCGGCAAGCAAGCGCCTTCCGCTCTAGAATTCGCAAAGATATACGGCGAGGTGCTAGCAAAGCACCCGTTACCAGAGCATAGAAAAAATTGGGATGAGCCTAAAAAGACCTTCCAGCACAGAATCGATGTTGCACTCAAGAATCGACCTTTGTCGGTGAAAAGCGTAGCAGAAGTAGGCGGTAGGGCTTTACTAAAGTTAGTACCACTAGGAGATTTATTTAAGGACCACGACAGCGACATATTCTTAAACACCGTGCGACTAGGAGAAATGAACTTCGAGCGCAACCTACACGAAAGCTGTAACCCCAAAGACCTTTGGGAGGGAGAGATAAAAAATCGATCCTAACCTTCCTAAACTAACGGCTACCTACATTTAAGAGTCGCAACAAGAGTTGCAGGGAATCGCTAGTTCTCTCTAGCGGAATTCTGGCACGAGCGGGCGCGAAAACAAATGTTCTAATGCGCTATCGATAGTCATTTTTTGCTCTAATATCGAAGCGATGCAAAAGAGGATCGGCAGGTCGCGTTGCAAGTCGATATCCATACTCGCGAGACGGCGTTGCAAGGCACGCGCTGTCCACACGCCCTCGACGGTGCCTGAGCGAGCCAATAGAGAGTTAACATTTTCGCCTGCTCCTAGTGCATAGCCGAAAGCATAGTTGCGAGATTTTTTGCTTGTGCATGTTAGCAATGCATCGCCCAACCCTGAAAGTCCGTGCAAGGTCTCCTCGTCTGCTGCGCTTGCGACGAAGAAACGCCTTAGTTCTGCCAAAGCGCGCGCGATCAAGGCAGCGCGAGCGCTTAATCCTAATGAGCTTCCCTCGACGATCCCGCATGCAAGCGCGAGCACATTTTTACAAGCGCCGCCAATTTCGACGCCCCGTACATCTTTTGAGGCGTACAGACGAAAACGATCGTGCGAGAATTTAGCGCAAAGATCGCTGGCTCGTGCGAAATCCTTGCAAGCGAGCGTAACCGCGACGGGTAGCCTTCGCACGACATCCTCAGAGAAACTAGGTCCTGATAAAATTGCATACGGCATCTTTGGGAATTTATCGACGAACAGTTCGGACATGAAACATCCACTCTTGACCTCGATGCCTTTCGCGCAACAAACGAGAGTTGAAACAGAGGAGGGTAGCGATAATTCTCTAAGCAAACTTGAAATTTGTTGCGCAGGGATAGCGAAAAAGACCTCGGTTGCGCCTTGCAAAGCTGCGTTTAAATCGCTGGTGGGCGATATTTGCGCTGGTAGTGGAAGATCGGGCAGATAGCGTTTATTCTCGCGGTTGCTAGCGATGCGCGCAATCTCGTTATGATCGCGCCCCCAAAGCCTTATTGCGCGTGGCGAGCGTTCTGGCGGCAGGTATGAGAAGGCGCAAGCCAACGCTGTACCCCAAGAACCTGCGCCTAATAAGGTTACGACACCCATCGCTTACAAAGCCTACTTGCTTACCTTGAGGTTGCTCTGCGCCTTTCTGGCTGTACGTCTATAGGTATTTTCTCGTACGTTTTTATTAACACGTACGTACGCTTTTTTATCTAAATGCCATCGCGGGCGTACATAGAAATCTAGGTTTGCGCCTGAGCGCGGCTGGTTGCATTCTGCACGCGCAAGCGCGGCGTATGCGACCATCGCTGCATTGTCGGTGCAAAATTCCTGACGCGGATTAAAAAAAGCAAAACCGTGCTTTTCTGCTAGCACTCTAAGCGCTGAGTTTAGCGCACGATTAGCGGCGACCCCGCCGGCAACGCAAAACCGCAAGATACCATCACCTTCTCGCTTCTTTTGAGCGCGAGTTTTAGAGTATTGGCGCAAGATTAGTTTGAGGGCACGCTCGCTACGATCGCACAAACAAGAGATAACCGCTTGTTGCAGAGCAGCTGCGCCGTCGTAGCGTTGTTGCGTGCGCAAGATACGACCCGATAGGGTGCGTGCGAGCGAACTCTTGAGACCTGAAAACGAGAAATCGCAACCCGTAACGGTGCGCATTGGGGTTGGGAGGGTTATGAAATCTTTTGCGAAACGCGAGGCGTCTCCGCGCATAGCGGCGCGTTCTAGGGCTGCTCCGCTCGCGT